>DATEJA010000090.1:0-24089 GCA_035278405.1 Sphingobium sp.
CGCCTGGCTGGAAGGCGCGGCGGTCCCGCCCTGGCAGGTCCGGCATCTGTTGCTGCCGATCTGCCGGGAAGGGCGGCTCCCCAGTATGGGCAGCCGGGCCGATTATGAGCAACTGGCCGGCGCAGCAGGCTTCCGGCTGATTGATTATCAGGACATCAGCCGCAATGTGCGGCGAACCTGGAGCATCTGCCTGCGGCGGATGATGGCGAGCATCCTGACCGATCCGGCGATTCGGCGGCTGGCGCTCAGTCGCGGGACGCAGAGCCGGGACTTCATGCTGAGCCTGCCGCGCCTGATCCTGGCGCTGCGGACCGGCGCGATGCGCTATGGTGTGTTTCAGTGGGAGGCGATGCTCTAACCGGCCCGGGTCCAGCGGCGGGATTCGCAGATGAAGAGGACGCAGCCGGTCAGCTTGAGCGATCCGTCGGGGTTGAGTTCCAGCGTGGAGCGATAGCTTTTGCCGCTCTGCGGATCATAGGCGCGGCCGCCCTTCCACGCCGATCCGGCGCGGCTGAAGTCCCAGAGCGTCATCAGCCCGACCAGCGGACGGCTGCGCAGGCTGGGCTCGGGATTGTGGATGTCGGTCCGGGGGACGGCGGGACCGCTGTCGAGGACGCGGGCGATGCGGCCGCATATCCGGGCGCCGCAAGCTTCGATGCGGACCAGCCCCTTGCGGTCGTCGGTCAGCCACAGGCCGGTCACGTCAGTCGCCGGGGGCGCGCCGGCGGCCAGAAGCAGCAAGGGTGCCAAAGCTGTTCCCATCCTCACCTCCCGTTGCAGCCTAAGAATTGGCATTGCAAAGGACGGATAGCAACCGCCGCCGACGTGATAGGATGGGCAGGAGGAGGAATCTGTCATGACCCGCCTGGCGATACGGTCGCGGCAAGAAGAGCAGATGGATGCGCCGGACCTGGACCCGGCGATCTATGAGCGCGTGCTGCACGACCTGGCGCGGGTCAACCGCTGGACCTTCACCGCCTGGCCCACCATCGCCTTCCTCAATCGGGCGGTCGGGGACGCCAAACGGTTCCGCCTGCTCGACGTGGGTTTCGGCGATGGCGACATACTGCGGGCGATCGCGCGCTGGGCCGAGCGCAAGGGGATCGAGGCGGAACTGGTCGGCGTCGACCTGAACGAGAAGAGCGTGCGGGCCGCGCGGAACGCGACGCCGGCGAAGATGCGCATCGATTATCGGGCGGGCGACTATCTGGACCAGCCCGAACGGTTCGACTTCATCATTTCCAGCCAGGTCACCCATCATATGACCGACGAGCAACTCATGCGCTTCCTCTGCCATATGGAGGCGGAGGCGCGGGTGGGCTGGCTGATCTGCGACCTCCACCGCCATGGATTTGCCTATCATGGCTTTCCGCTGCTGGCGCGGTTGCTGCTGGTCCATCGGATCGTGCGCGAGGATGGGCAGTTGTCGATCGCGCGCGCCTTTCGGGCGGAGGAATGGCGGACCTATCTCGGCCAGGCGGGGATCCCGCTGGACGAGGTGCGGATCGTCCGCCGCTTCGCCTTTCGCCTGTGCGTCGAGCGGGTCAGGGAGCAGCCGATCAGTCCCGGCTGATGCGGGTGAGCGCGGCGGCCTGGGTGCCGAGGCCGGGCAGCATATGGAGCAATCGCATGAGCGCGCCCCGCGTTGCAGGCGCCGCCGCGCCGTGGCGCAAGGCTTCGGCGATAGCGACGGGGCGGCGGCTCTGGCGGTTGAGGTGGCGCTGCCAAGTGGGGGCGGCTTCCGGGCCGCCCGCCAGCATCGCATGGGCCGCGCTCGCGCCGCTCGCTAGGGCGATGGCAATGCCGTCGCCCGCGAGAGACGCGATGACGGCGGCCTGGTCGCCGACGCGGAAGATGCCTTCCTGGCTGGCGCTCGCGCGCCAGCCATAGGGGACGCCGGCGATCGCGTCGAAATGCGCCGGAACCTGGCCGCCCAGGCGAGCGGAGAGGGCGGGCGCCTCCTCCAGCAGTTGCGCCAGCAGGGCCGGGATGCCGCCGGCGCGACCGAGCCGATCGCGCGATACCGACAGGCAGAGATTGGCCGATCCATCCTCCTGCAGCAGCAGCCCGGCATAGCCCTGGTCGAAAAGGTGGAGTTCCACCCTATCGGCGAGGCCATCGAGGCGGGATGAGGGCGGGAGGGTGGCGCGCAGGCCAACGGAGGAGTGGGGGAAATGGCGCGACAGGCCGCGCAGTTCATGCTTGCCGGTGGCGAGGAAGATGGCGCTGGCGGCTGCTTCCTCGCCATCGTCGAAGCGGAGCGTGCGGGCGAGCGGATCGGCGCGGCGGACGGTGCGGCCGCGCGTGACGAGGGCGCCGGCCTGCGCGGCGGCATCGAGCAGCGCGGCATCGAGGGTCTGGCGCGACAGGCCGGCGGCGATCTGGGGCAGGTCGGCTTCGACTGTGCGGTGGCCGGTGACGAGTCGGAAGCGCGCGATGGGCCGGGCGCCGAGGCTCCAGGGATCGACGCCCAGCCGGTCGAGCGCGGCGAGCGCGTCCCAGCCGAGGAATCCGCCGCACACGCCGTTGCGGCTGTGGGGCTGGCGCTCGATCAGATGGGGGGTCATGCCGGCGCGCGCCAGGGTGATGGCGACGGCCGAACCGGCGGGGCCGCCGCCGACGATCAGGGCTTGCATGGCGGCGCCGGGCGGCATCAGCCGGCTCGGGCGAAGCGGAAGCCTTCGGCGGCGAGGCCGGGGCCGAAGGCGAGGGCGACGCCGTTCCCTTGGGCGCGATGGTCGAGCAGTTGGGCGAGGATGAACATCAGCGTCGCCGACGACATGTTGCCGAATCGCTGAAGGACATGGCGAGAAAAAGCGAGTGCGTCGGCGGGGAGGGAGAGGCCATGTTCGACGGCGTCGAGGATGGAGCGGCCGCCGGCATGGACGGCCCAGCAATCCATAACCGATGGGTTATCCGATCCGCACATGCGGCGGCGGATGTCGGGATCGGCCAGTGCCGCCTGGATGCGGCCGGGCACTTCGCCCGACAGATGCATGAGGAAGCCGGTGTCGCCGATCTGCCAGCGGATGAGGTCGGCGGAGTCGGCGAGGTTGAGCGCGAAGGGCGTGCCCATGGCGATGCCCTGTTCGTCGGCGCTAACGAGCGCGGCCGCCGCGCCGTCGCCGAACTGGAGCATCATGAGCAGCCGTTCGACCTGCTGTTCGACCTGCAGATGGAGCGAGGAAAGCTCGACCGTGACGACCAGCACCCGCGCGGCGGGTTCCGACCGGACGATGTGGCGCGCGGTGCGCAGCGCCGCGACGGCGGCATAGCAACCCATGAAGCCGATCAGCGTGCGCTCCACCCCGACGAGGCCGAGCGTGTCGGCGATGATCTGGTCGATGCCGGGGGCGACGAAGCCGGTGCAGCTGGCGACGACGAGATGGCTGATGGCGCCGAGGTCCGCCTGGGTGCGCAGCCGGTCGATGGCGCGGAGCGCGAGCGCAGGGGCGAAGCGGTGATACAGTTCCATGCGGGCTGAGGTCGGCGGCATGCCGTCGGCATAGAAGCCGCCCGGGTCGACCGGCGAGCCGCCGCCTGGCGCTGACGGCAGCACCGACCAACGATGGTCGATGCCGCTGCGGTCGGCCATGCGCGTGAACAGGTGGCGCGCGCGTTCATCCTCCAGCTGGCGGCTGGCCCAGCCGATGAAGGCGCGGTGGACATCCTGTTCGGGAACGGCACAGCCGACGGCGTTGATGCAGGCGCGTGTCTGGGTCATGGGGCTCCACTTGGTCGGCGCTCTGCATGGCAACGCCGGGGCTCGCGTGAATGATCCCCCTGTCGATCAGCAGCAGCGACTTCGCTGCACGAGGAATTCGCAAAGGCCAAGGAATTTTTCATGAGGACAGCGGCTTGCGGGTCATTCTTCAGCCGCGCCCACAAAGCCGCCGCCATGACCGCATTGGCATGGGCGTCGGGATGAAAATCGGGCAGCAGCCGCCAGTCGCGCCCGAGCGGCACGACGAGATGGGGAATGGGGGCATGGTCGAAGATCGCGGCGTGCAATTCGCGCTCCCGCGCCGGTTCGGGCTGGAACACAGGCACCAGCACGATCGGCACGGCGCCACGCGCGCGGACCATCGCGACAGCGGTAAGCAGGAGGCGACGGTCGGTGGCGACTGCTTCGGCGATCGCGGCCGGGCTGCGATAGGGAAAAAGCACATGGGCAAGACGGGTCAGGTTCCAGCCGCGCTGCGCGGGATGGAGGTGGCCGGCGCTGTCGAACCAGGGCCGGGTCCGGTCGAGATCGCGGACCAGCAGCGTGGGGGCGAAGAGGATGACGACGGCGACGGGCCGGCGGAAGCGGGGCAACTCCTGGCGCAGCCGAAGGAAGGTCTGGCCGGCGGAATAGGCGGTGACGGAGAGATTGGCGCTCTGGATGCCGCTCTGCCGTTGCAGCAGCCCGGCGACGCTCTGGTCCCAGGCCAGGCCCTTGCCGAACATGATCGATTCGCCGACGAACAGGATGGAGGGCGCGGCTGTGTCGACGGTCAGCCCCGGTGCGGCGACGCGATAGCCGTGGCGGTCGATGACATAGAGGGGCCGCCAGGGAAATTCGGGATCGAGCGCGCGGCGGCCCGGAATGGTGACCCAGCCGAGGGTCGCGTCGGGGCGACGCAGGGGCTGGTCCCCCTGGTTCCAGGGCTGGCCGTTGCGGCCGGAGAAAAATTGCCGCACCACCTCGCTCGCGGGCAGGGCGAGCAGGATCATCGCACCGATGCGGAGCGAGAGGAGGGCAGCGTCGCCGCGCTGGGCCGGGCTGCGACCGGGACGGGGGAAGACAGCCAGGAGCAGCAGCAGGGCGAGGAGCAGCAGGATTGCGCGCTCGGCCTGGATGATGGCCATCAGCCAGTCGCTCGCGACCAATATGTCGGGAAGGAGGTGGCGGCCTGCCCAGTCCCGGTCCATGTGAACGGCAAGGAGCAGGAACAGGAGCGCGGCGGCGATGACCAGAAGCTGCGCTGTTCCCCGCAGCCAGCCGGCGAGGCGCGATTGGCTGGCAGACGGGGCGGCGGGGGCAATCGGCGGGATGAAACTGGGCATGGCGGCACCGGATCAGGGCGACAACAGACCTTGGTGGCGCGGATGAGGCTGGCGGTTCAAAAGGCGAGCGCGGCGGACAGAAGCAGCGCGCCGCCGTGCCGGTGAGCGGTGGAATAATCGTCGCTGTCCTGGACATAGCCGGTCCAGGCGGCGGCAAGATCGACGGGGCCGACCGACTGGCGGACGCCCAGGCGCCAGTCGATCGACGAGCCCTGAAGCCGGGCCGGGCGATCGCGCAAATGGGTCAGGCGCCCCAGATGGGCGAAGAGCGATCGCTTGGGGCCCAGGTCGAGATGGCCGTCCACCTCCAGGGTGACGGTCGGGTCGTCATGATGGAAATAGCCGGGCGACAGGGAGAGCCGGCCAGAGAGATTGCGGCCGATGAGGCCGATATAGGCTTCGCTGTAGCTGCCACCGCCCGCGACGCCGGAATATTCGGTATAGCCGCTGTGCGTCACGCCCAGGTCGATGGAGAGGGCGGAGGAAAGCGGCCTCACGATCCCGGCATATTGGCGAAAGGCGAGCGGCCGCATGCCGTCATCGTCGGTGACGACGATCGCGGCCGAGCCGCCGATGTAGAAGCCCGAACGGCTATCACGGACGATTTCCAGCTCGGCGACGGGGTGGTGATCGCTGATCGGGCGGCCGCGAAGCCGAGCCTGGCTGGCGATGGTGAGGCTGCCGCCCCATTGGGCGGCGGCGGGTTGGGGTGACAGGGCGGCGAGGCACAGGATGGTGGCGAGGGTGGCTCTTATGATGCGGCGTGTTCCTGCACAGGCAGAAACCCAGACCCACGGTTTGAACTGGGTTCCTCCCTTCGCAGGAACAGGATGCCTTTCAATGTCACAGGGATAGGCCCTATTTGCCCATGGCCGTCGCCAGCGGGCCGGAGCAGGCCTTGCCACAATCCGCCCTTCTGCCCTGCACCGTGGCGAGCGCATCGATGGTCCCTCTCCCCGACATGACCAGCATCGGTTGACCTTGCCTATGGCTTCGAGGCTCCCTGATCAATGCGATGAGGCCGCTGACATGGGCGGCCGCGTAGGATGTGCCGTCGACCAGCCCCCATCCTCCGCCGGGTTGAGTCGCCGGAATGTCCTGCGCCGGGGCAGCATAGACGATGCGCCGCCTTCCCGGTAGCGGGTTGCCGGCGACGGCGATGACGCCGGGATGCGACGCGGGAAAGCCGCCATCGGCCTGGCGCGGATCATAGGCCGCCACGACCGAGGCGCCGCGCGCCATGCCGGCATCGAGCAGCGCGCCGAGCAGGCGATCGGGCGGGCCGCCGAGGCTCATGTTGATGACGTCGGCACGATGGTCGATCGCATAATGGAGCGCCCTGGCGAGGCTGAGGCTGTCGCAGGCGGCGATGGTCGCGGCGGTCGTGCCCTGCCAGCAGGCGCGCAGGCCCATCAGCCGGGCGCCGGGCGCGATGCCCGCGATGCCGATGCGGTTGTCGGCGCGGGCCGCGATGATCCCCGCCACGGCGGTGCCGTGCCGTTCGGCCATGAAGGGCCGGCCGTCGACGAGGTTGATGTTGGTGCGGACCTGGCCGGCGAGGTCGGGATGGCGCGCGTCGATGCCGCTGTCGATGACCGCGATGGTGACGCCCCGGCCGGTCGCGAGCCGGTGGACGGCATCAAGCTGCCAGAGCGTTCGCGCCGGCTGGGCGGGATAGAGGGGATCGTCATGGGCAGCGGGGGCGGCGAGCGTCTGGAAGTCGTTCATCGGCTGCGACCAGGCGACGTCGCGGTCGCGGGAGACTTCGGCGGCCATCTCCTCCGCCGAGGCGCCGGGGGGCAGGCTCATGACGACGCAGCGCATGTGGATGAGCGGCATCGCCCAGTCGGTGACGATCGCCAGATGATGGTCGCGCGCGATCCGGCGGGCGAGGCGCAGCGACTGGCCGCGTCCGATGGCGTCGTCATAGCCGCCGCCATAGCTGCCGCCCGCGCGAAAGTGGGTAGGGGGCAGACGCAGCATCACCAGGATGCGGTCGCCGGCCGGAAGCTCCCTCGCGCGGGCGGGCAAGGGCACGGCCAGCAGGGCGAGCAGGAAGAGGAGAAGGGCGCGGATCATCGTGGGGGGTCGCTGTCGATGGGCTGGGCCAGGGTGACGCCGCGCCGGGTGCGCAGGTCCGCCAGCGCGGCGTCGCGGCGTGCGGGATCGACGCGCAGGACATAGGCGCCGGCGGCGGTGGGGCCATCGACCAGCCTTGCCCCGGCGCGGTCGAGGGTGAAGCGCAGTTCCTGCTCGCTGATGTCGGGGCGGAACATGATGAGGAGATTGCCGGGGGTGGCCGAGGTTGACGGGGCGCCGAGCGTGCGGAAATCGGCCTGCGGAGGGGCGGGGCGGAAGATCATGACCGCGCCCGCGAGCAGCAAGGCCTGGGCGGCGGCGAAAGCGGCAAGCGCCTGCGGCCAGCGCGGGGTGAAGAGCGGGACGGGCATGCGGTCGCGCGGCGCGGGTGCCAGGCGGCGCTGCAGTTTTTCCCAGCCGAGATCGGGTTGGAGCGGCAGGCTGGCGACCGCGCCCTGGAGGCGCCTTTCGCGTTCCAGCAGCGCGCGGCAGGGCGCGCAGCCGGCGAGATGGGCTTCGAGCGCGGCGGCATCCTGCGCGTCCAGCTGGCCGGTCGCATACCAGGGCAGCAACCGTTCGGCGTCATGATGCGGATCGTCGCGGAAGGAGATGATGTCGGCCATCGCGTCAGATCCAGTCGGACAGTTCGCCGGGCAGTTCGCGGCGGAGATAGCGGCGGGCGTGGAACATGCGGGTTTTCACCGTGTCGACCGGGCAGTCCATGATCTGGGCGATCTCGCGATAGCCGATTTCATGGAAATAGGTGAGGTCGACCACCGCGCGCTGTTCAGGCGACAGGCTGGCGATCGCGGCGAGCAGCGCTTCCCTGATGCGGTGGTCGTCGGCGCTCTGTTCGGGCGTGCGGTCGGTGCCCGCGCGCGCATCGGCGCCGAGATCCTCGATCGGGTCGTCCTGCTTGCGCAGCGCCTTCATCGCCTTGCGCCAGGCGATGGTGAAGAGCCAGGTGGAGAGCTTGCTTCGCCCGGAAAAGCTGTCGGGCCGGTCCCACAACACCATCAGCGTGTCGTCGAACACTTCCTCGACCAGATGGGGGCGGTGCAGGATGTTCATGAGGAAACGACCGAGCCGGGGCTGGTAGCCACGATAGAGGGTTTCGAACGCCTTGAGGTCGCGGCGCCGGACGCGGGCGACGAGCCGCAAATCCTCCTCGGCGCGGGATCGCGTCACGGCGGCGCCACGGGGGCCTGTCGGCTCGAACCTTTCCAAGGGCGACTCCTTCGCACCTGTCGGGTGAGTGTGCGCCGCCCGGGCCGTGGTTCAAAAGTTTTTCTGTCGGCATGAACCAGGCGCGCCCGACGCGGGCACTTACCGCCATCCACAGGGAAGGAGGCAGGCCATGTCTCGTTTGCGGACCCTTGTCCCGCTGTGCGCGATCATCCTTGCATCGGCGGGCGCGGCGCAGCCCGGGGCCGACAGCTGGGGCGGCGCGCGGGCGCTGACGCTGCAGCTCTCCAGCTTCAAGTTCGAACCGTTCGAGATCAGCATGGAGCACGGCGTCGCCTATGACCTGCGGCTGGTGAATGTTTCTTCCGGCGGGCATGATTTCGCGAGCAAGGCCTTCTTCGCCGGGGCGCAGGTGCGGCCCGACGACATGGCGAAGGTGCGCGGCGGGCGGATCGAGGTGGGCGGCGGCGAAACGGTCGACGTGCATCTGATCGCGCCGGCGCCGGGCACCTACAAGATACGCTGCACCCATTTCATGCACAGCGCCTTTGGCATGACCGGCCGGATCATCGTGCGGTGAAGAGGCTGGACGGACATGGCTGGCGCATGCCGCTCGATCGGCTGATCTGGGCCGATCCGCGCCGGCGCGCACGCAAGCTGCTGCAATTCGCCGAGGTCGAGGCGCAGGGCGCGCGCGACCTGTTCCGCGCGGCGGAGGTGGCGCAGGACATGCAGCTGCGGCGGCGCTTCTTCGCCCATGCGCGCGACGAGATGCGCCATGCCGCGCTGTTCCGCGCGCGCGGGCTGGCGCTGCGGCGCACGCTCGCCGATCCGGGGCCGGAGCAGGGGCTGGGCGATGCGCTGATCCCCGGCGAGCGCGGCTTTGACCGGCTGGAGGTGGAGAGCGAGAGCGTCGCGGCGCTGCTGGCCTTCATCCATCTGTCCGAAAGCGCGGCGGCGCGGGCCTTTGCCGGCTATGGGGCGGTGCTGGACCATGATCCCGAAACGCGCGCCGTCATCGCCCAGATCGCCCGGGATGAGGAGGGGCATATGCATTATTCGCGGGGCGAGCTGGAGCGGCTGGCGCCCGATCACGCGCGCCGCGCGCTCTGGGCGGCGCGGCTGCGGCGGCTGTGGCGCGCCTATCTGCGGCTGGCGCTGATCGTCGCGGACATGATCGCCCGGGTCGTGCTGACGCTGGTCTATTTCCTGCTGCTGGCGCCCTTCGCCTGGGTGGCGAAGCGGGCGGCGCGCAAGGAACCGCTCGGCTGGCGCGACTGCGCGGAGCGCGCGGGCGACCGGGGAGGAGGGCAATATTGATGAAGATCCTTGGCATCTCGGCCTTTTATCATGACTCCGCCGCCGCGCTGCTGATCGACGGCATGCCGGTGGCGGCAGTGCAGGAGGAAAGGCTGTCGCGGCACAAGAATGACGCGGCCTTTCCGATCCGGGCGATCGAATGGTGCCTGGATGAGGCGGGGCTGGAGCCCGAGCAGCTGGACGCGGTGATCTTCTACGAGCGGCCGGCGTTGAAATTCGACCGGGTGCTGATGACGCTGCTGCGCGGCTTTCCGCGGAGCTGGCGCGTCTTTCCCAAGGCGATGAAGAATATGGTGGGCGAAAAGCTGTGGGTGCGCGGGATCATCGCGTCGCAGCTGGGGATATCGGCGCGCAAGGTGCATTTCACCGATCATCATCGATCCCATGCCGCCGCCGCCTTCCTGACCGCGCCGACGGAGAGCGCGGCGATCCTGACCGCCGATGGCGTGGGCGAGTGGGCGACGCTGACGGTCGGGCGGGGACGCAAAAGAGCGGGCGGCGCGAGCGAGATCGAGCTGCTGCGCGAGGTGCGCTTTCCCCATTCGCTGGGGCTTTTCTATTCCGCGGTGACCGCCTGGCTGGGCTTCAAGGTCAATGAGGGCGAATATAAGGTGATGGGCCTTGCCGCCTATGGCACGCCGCGCTGGGCGGGGGAGATGCGGCGGATCGTGCAGCGGACGGGGGATGGTGCCTTTGCGCTGGATCTTACATATTTCGATTATCATCAGGCGGTGGAGGCGGCCTATTCGCGGCGCTTCATCGAGCTGTTCGGGCCGCCGCGCGATCGGTTCGAGCCGATCGACCTGACGACACCCAACGGCCAGCATTGCGCCGATGTCGCGGCGAGCGCGCAGCTGGTGCTGGAGGAGGTGATGGTCGACATCGCCTCCGCGCTGCGCAAGGATACGGGGCTGGACGACCTCTGCCTCGGCGGGGGCGTGGCGCTGAACGGCGTCGCCAATGCGCGGATATTGGCGGAGGCGGGCTTTGCCCGAGTCTTCGTGCCGTCCGCGCCGGGCGATGCGGGCTGCGCGCTGGGGGCGGCCCTGCATGCCGATCGCATCCAGTTCGGCCAGCCGCATCGCGACTGTCCCGACCATCCTTTCTGGGGCCCGAGGATCGAAGCCGACGCGCTGGCGCGGATCGCGGCCGAGGATGACTTACCCTTCGCGCGCATGGACGAGGCGGAACTGATCGACAGCGTGGCCGAGGCGATCGGCCAGGGCGCGATTGTCGGCTGGATGGAGGGCGCGGCGGAATTCGGGCCGCGCGCGCTGGGGCATCGCAGCATTTTGGCCGATCCGGGCGAAGCGGCGATGCGCGACCGGATCAACCGCGACATCAAGTTCCGGGAGGATTTCCGTCCCTTCGCGCCGGTCGTGCCGGCCGAGGAGACGGAACGCTATTTCGCGCTGCCGCCGGGGGGCGCCCGATTGGGCCGGTTCATGTCGGGCGTCTTTCCGGTGCGGCCCGAGTGGCGCGACCGGCTGCGCGCCGTCACCCATGTCGACGGCACCGCGCGGGTGCAGGTGCTGGAGCGGGCGATGGCGCCGCGCCTGCATGCGCTTTTGACCGCCCATGGCCGGCGCACCGGAATTCCGGTGCTGCTCAACACATCCTTCAACCTGGCCGGCGATCCGATCGTGACGAGCGTCGCGGAAGGCTATTCCACCTTCCGCCGGGCGGGCATGGACTTGCTGGTCGCGGACGATCTGCTGGTCCGGCGTCGAAAGGGATCGCGCGAGGGTTCTCGACTGCGCTCGAACCGAGCGGACGGGGGAGGGAAGCGGTCCGATCAGGAGAAGGTGGCATGATCCGGCGCAAGGGACGGTTGCGGCGGCAGCTCATCATCGCGGGGAGCGCGTCGGGGACGGTCGCGGACCTGGTGCGCGGCATGTGGCGATCCCCCGGCGGGCGGCGCTGGATGATCCCGCTGGTGGTCTTCCTCTGTTCGGTCGGCGTCATCCTGACGCTGGCGGCGGGGGTGGAGGCGCTGGCGCCCTTCATCTATTCGATCTTCTGACCATGCAGGAAGAGGCGCTGTCCCTGATCGCCTGTCCGCGCTGCGGCGGCGGGCTGGATCGCGCGCTGGCCTGCGGAGGGTGCGGGGCGGCCTATCAGGAGGCCGACGGCATCATCGACCTGCGCCTGCCCGGCGACGCGCGGACGGAGCGGGTGCGCGGCTTCTACAGCGAGGCGCCCTTTCCCGGCTATCCGCCGCGCGACAGCATCGAATGGCTGCGCGCGCGGGCAGAGCGCAGCCGCTTCGCCCGGCTGCTGGACGAGGCGATTCCGCTCGACGCGCGGATCGTGGAAGTGGGGTGCGGCACCGGGCAGATGAGCCTTTATCTCGCGCGGGGCGAGCGGATGGTGATCGCCGCCGACCTGTGCCGCGCGTCGCTGAAACTGGGGCAGGCGGCGGCGCGGCGCCTGGGTATCGAGGGGGTGCAGTTCGTCGAGACGGACGTGCATCGGCCGGGGCTGCGCGCGGGGGCGTTCGATATCGTCTATTGTTCAGGCGTGCTGCATCATACGCCGGACCCGCGCGCGGCCTTTGCCCCGGTGGCACGGCTGGCGCGGCCCGGCGGGCTGGTGATCGTGGGCCTTTACAATCGCTATGCGCGGCTGCCGCACCGGATGCGGCGGCTGGCGATGCGCTGGAGCGGCGGTCGCTGGATCGCGGGCGACCGGGTGCTGGCGGAGCGCGAGGGGCAGGCGGATCGGCGCGAGGCGTGGCTGCGCGACCAATATCATCATCCCGAGGAGCATCGGCATACGGTCAGCGAGGTGCGCCGCTGGTTCGCGGCGAACGGTATCGATTATGTCCGGTCGGTGCCGAGCGCGCTGATCGACGAGGAGGAGGAACAGGCGCTGACCGATGCGGAGGAGGGCGGCTGGTGGCTGGAGGACATGCTGGCGCAGCTGGGCTGGATCGGGCGGATCGGGGCGGAAGGCGGGCTGTTCGTCACGGTTGGGCGGGCGGGCTCTGCGACGGCAGCGCGGCATTGAGTTCATCGAGCCAGACCGTGGCCGTGCCGTCCGAAGGGGCGCGCCAGTCGCCGCGCGGCGACAGCGCGCCGCCGGCGGAAATCTTGGGGCCGTTGGGAAGGGCCGAACGCTTATATTGGCTGATGGTGAAGAAGCGGTAGAGGAAATTTTCCAGCCAGTGGCGGATCGTCGGCAGGTCATAGGCGACCTTCGCGCTGTCGGGATAGGCCGGCGGCCACTCGCCGGCATCGATGTCGCGCCAAGCATGCCAGGCGAGGAAGGCGACCTTTGACGGCGGCAGCCCCGCGCGCACGATATGGTGCAGAAAGAAGTCGTTCAGAGCATAGGGCCCGACGCGGCTTTCGGTGCTCTGCATCGCGCCGCTGGCATCGGCGGGGACGAGTTCGGGCGAGATTTCCGTGTCCAGGATCGATGTGAGGATGCGCTGGGTCGGATCGTCGAACTGGCCGGTCTGGATGCACCAGCGGATGAGATATTGGATCAGCGTCTTGGGGATGCCGCTATTCACGGCATAATGGCTCATCTGGTCGCCCACGCCATAGGTGCACCAGCCGAGCGCCAGTTCGCTGAGGTCGCCGGTGCCGACGACGAAGCCGCCATGGCGATTGGCGAGGCGGAACAGATAGTCGGTGCGCAGCCCCGCCTGCACATTTTCGAACGTCACGTCATAGACCGCCTCCCCCCTGGCGAAGGGATGGTCCATGTCGGCGAGCATCTGGCGCGCGGCGGGGCGGATGTCGATTTCCTCGCCGGCGACGCCCAGCGCGTTCATGAGCGCCCAGGCGTTGCACTTGGTCGCCTCTCCGGTGGCGAAGCCGGGCATGGTGTAGCCGAGGATCGCGGAGCGGGGCAGGCCCAGCCGGTCGCAGGCTTTGGCGGCGATGATCAGGGCGTGAGTGGAATCGAGGCCGCCCGACACGCCGATGACGAAATGATCGCCCGAGGTCGCGCGGAAGCGGGTGACGAGCCCTTCGACCTGGATGTTGAAGGCTTCGTAGCAGTCGGCGTCGAGCTTCAGCGGATCGGCGGGGACGAAGGGGAAGCGGCGCAGGGGGCGCTGCAGCGTGGTGCGGTCGCCCTGCGGTGTGGCGGCGAAAGCGACCTTGCGGAAGCGCTGTTCGGGATGGCCCATGGCGGCGGCGGTGTCGTTGAAGGTGCCGGTGCGCATCCGCTCCAGCCGCAGCCGCTGCACGTCGATATCGGCATGGATGATTTCGGTCGCATCGCCGAAACGGGTGGATTCGACCAGCACCTGGCCCATCTCATGCACCATCGCCTGACCGTCCCAGGCCATGTCGGTGGTGCTTTCGCCATAGCCGGACGCCGAATAGGCGTAGGCGGCGATGCAGCGGGCGGACTGGGCGGCCGAGAGCAGGTCGCGGTCGCGCGCCTTGCCGACGATGATGTTGGAGGCGGACAGGTTGCACAGGATGAGCGCGCCCGCGAGGGCGCCGAAGGTGGAGGGCGGCAGCGGCGACCAATAATCCTCACAAATCTCGACATGGAAGCTGAAGTCGGATCGGTCCTGCGCGGCGAAGATCAGGTCGGTGCCGAAGGGGGCGTGGTGGCCGGCCAGGCTGATATCGAGGCCGGCGAGACCCGCGCCGGGGGCGAACCAGCGCTTTTCATAATATTCACGGTAGTTGGGGAGGTAGGTTTTCGGAACGACGCCGAGCAGCTTGCCGCCGGCGATGACGAGCGCCGCATTGTAGAGCCGGCCCGTGCGGCGGACGGGCGCGCCGACCAGCAGGGGCGGCAGGCTGTCGCTGGCGGCGATGAGCCGGCCGATTTCTTCCTCCACCCTGTCGAGCAGCGCCTCCTGCAGGTGCAGGTCGTCGATGGCGTAGGAGGAGAGGCAGAGTTCGGGGAAGAGGATGAGGTCGGCGCCCCCCGCTGTCGCTTCCTGGGCGAGGGCGAGGATGGATTCGGCATTGGCGCCGACATCGGCGACGCTGGCCTTGGGCGTGGCGGCGGCGAGGCGGACGAGGCCCTGATTTTCGATCCGGGCGAACGGCTGTTCCTGGTCAGCCACGGACGGCCTCCGTCATCATCTCCAGCGCGACCGCGATAGCGCCGATGCGAATGGGGCCCCGCCCGATGGCGCCGAAATGCTCCTCGCGGTGGGTGACGGGGCCGTCGCGCCGGGCGCAGGCGAAGTGCACCAGGCCCGGCTCCTCGCCCGGGGGCGCGTCGCCCGCATAGCCGGTGACGGCCAGCGACACATCCGCGCGCGACTGGGCGATGGCGCCGCTGGCCATGGCGAGCGCGACGTCGCGGCTGACGGCGCCGCATTGGTCGATCTGTTCGCGCGCGATGCCGAGCAATTCGCATTTGGCGTCCTCGCTATAGACGACGAAGCCGCGTTCGAAGGCGTGGCTGGCGCCCTCCACATCGGTGAGCAGCGAGGCGAGCAGGCCGCCAGTGCAGCTTTCGGCGGTGGCGAGCTTCAGGTCGGCGTCGCAGCAGAGGTGGAGCAGCGCTTCGGCCGCTTCCTCGGTGGGAGTGGGGAGGACCGGCGACAGCGTTTCCGATGGGCCATTGCTCTCGCTCATTCAATCCTCCTTGGCCGACGCAGCGCCTTTGAGAGCAGAACGAAGCGATCGCAGGTCGCGTTCCTGCCGGTTGTCCGCCGTTCCCTATCATGGATGAGATTTCGTGGGGCCAATTACGGGAAAATGGTCATGCGCCGAAGACCTGCTCTTGCGGCGGTCCGGCCGCTTGTTCACCCTGTCCTTTCCCGGACCAGCCCAGATAGGCGAAGAAAATGGCCGGGACTGTCAGCCAGTCGCAGGAGAGGATGCACAATGCCGCAGATCGTCATGCTGCTCAAAAGAAAGCCGGGAATGACCATGGAGGAATTCAAGGCCCATTATGAAAGCAGTCACGCCCAGATGGCGCTCCGCTATCAGGGCCATTTGATGCAGGATTATCGGCGCAACTATGTTCAGACGCAATTTGGACTGGACGAGTTCGGCAAGTCGACGGGCGAACCGGCCTATGACGCCATCACCGTCATCTCCTTCGCGTCGGACGCGGAACTGGAGGAGTTCATGAAAGCAGGCAAGCCCTTCACCGAGGAATTCATCGCGGACGAATATCGCTTCCTGGATCGCGACAAGGTGCTGGGCTTCATCACCGAGCAGGAAGTGTCGCCGCTGCCCCGCGCCTAGAACCAGTTCGCCTTGTCCACCCGATTGCGCAGCGCCTCGCCCGCCGCGAAGGCCCGGATATTGTCGGCGATGATCTGGTAGCGGCGGTCGTCCAGATAGGGGCCGCGCCAGGCGACATGCGGGGTCAGGATGACGCCCGGCTGATGCCAGAGGCCATGGTCGGCGGGCAGCGGCTCCTGCTCGTAGACGTCCAGCGCGGCGCCGGCGATCTCCCCCGCCCGCAAGGCAGCGAGCAGGTCGTCGAGCCGCGTCGTCATGCCGCGCCCGATGTTGATGAAGAAGCCGTTGCCCTTCATCCGCTGGAAGCGCTGCCGGTCGAACAGGCCTTCGGTCGCGGGGGTGTGTGGAATGGTGACGATGACGAAGTCGGCGCGCGGGAGCAGCGCGTCGAGCGCTTCGGGCGGGTGGATTTCCGCGACATGGGGCGAGGGTTCATGATTGCGCGCTTCGGTCGCCAGGACGGTGGTGCCGAAGGCGTGGAGCAGACGCGCGGTCTCCCGGCCGATGCCGCCCAGGCCGACGATCAGCGCCGTCGCTTCGGGCAGATGGATGGGCGCGCGCGCGACATTCTGGCGATAGTCGGCCCGCATCTGCTGCGGCCAGAAAAGATCCAGCCCGCGCGCGAAGGCAAGGACATAGGCCATGACATGGGCGCTGATATGGTCGTTGTAGATTTCGCGGAAATTGGTGACGACGAGCGGATGTTCGACCAGCGCGGGATAGTAATAGCCGGCAGGCGGCGCGGCGAACGGCGCCTGCAGCCAGCGCAGGCGGGTCGCCGCCTCCAGCAGCGACGCGCCCAGGAAGCCGTAGCAGGCGTCGGCATCGACAATCTCGCGCGCGGCGCTCGCTTCGTCTTCCGGGGCGACGAGGCGCAGATCGGGAAATTCCGCCCGCAGGCGCGCGGCCCATTCGCGGGTGACGTCATCCTGCGGCGGCAGCATCACGAATTTGAAAGCGGCGCTGGCGGTCATGGATTCTTCTTTCTTCTGGACCTCGCGCAGAGGCTTGATGAGAGGGATCAGGCCGCTTGCGGAGCGCCCTTTCGCGATCCGACGAGGGTCGATCCGACGAGGCCGAGCCCACCATAAAAGGTGACGCCGAGCGCCAGGCCGATGAACAAGGAGCCGGACGTGGTGGAGGCCTGGATGGCCGGGACCGACAGCACCGCCAGGAACATCATCGTCGCTGCGTTGACGACGTAGGGCGCGCGCCCGACGATGAACAGGAAGGTGGCGACCAGGACGAACAGCAGCAACGCGGCCAACGCCGGGCCGCTGCCGATCCAGGGCGTCAGCAGGATCGCGGACAGGGCGATGAGCATCCCGACAAGGGCGCCCAACATCGTGCGCGGCAACTGCGTCATCTTGCCGCCGTCGACCACGGTCCATTGGGTGAGGAACAGGAAGCCGACCCAGTTGTCCTTGACCGCCAGCCACCATGCCAGCGCGATATAGGCGCTGATGACCAGGATCACGACCAACAGGATCGCCAAGCCCTTGCTTGTGCTCATCATCCGCCTCCTCTCCTGCTCAAGGCAATGCCCTCACGCGCCTTCGATGACCTCCAGCAGATAGCCTTCGGGATCGGCATAGAAGGCGAGGCGGGTGGTGCCGCTGGGCATTTCCATGGGGCCGATAGGTTGCACCACCCGGCCGCCAGCCGCAAGGACCCGGGCTTCGAACGCGTCGAGATCGGGCGTGAAGAAGCCGTTGATGATGCCGCTGGGATCGGGATCGGGGCCCTGCCCGTCCTGATAGGCGAGGATCAGCATTTCCACCTTGTTGTCCGGGCCGAACAGGATGATCTCCTCGATCGGTCGTCCGTTGACCTGGCCCTGGATGAACTGGCCGCCTTCATAGCCGATCACGGCGCGATAGAAGGCGATCTGCTTGTGAAGATCGCGCACCACGATCTTGGGGAAGCCGTAGCGGGCGAGGCGCGAGTCAGGCATTGTCATACTCCATTGCGATGCGGCTGGGCCGGCGGGGTTCAATCATTCTGCAGCGCCGCGAACAGGGCGGGCAGGTTGGGAAGTCCGGTGTAGGCGGTCGTCCCGCCGTCGATCACCAGATTATGGCCGGTGACGAAGGATGCGCGGGGGCTGGCGAGGAACAATATGGCTTCGGCGACTTCCTCGACCTTGCCGGCGCGCTTCATCGGGGCACGATCGACATAGGCATCGATGATCGACTGGGGCGCGTTCGCGTTCATCGGCGTGGTGACGAAGCCGGGGCTGACGGCGTTCACCCGCACGCCCTGTTCGGCATAGTCGATCGCCATGCAGCGGGTCAGGGCGACGACGGCGGATTTGGTGACGTTGTAGATGGTATAGGCATAGTTGGCGCCCAGGCTGGAAACCGAGGCGGTGTTGATGATGCAGCCCTTGCTGGCGATAAGATGGGGCAGGGCGACCCGGCTGGCCCAGAAGACCGCGTCCAGATTGACCGCCATCGTCCGCCGCCAGTCGGCCGGATCCAGATCCCCGGCGCGCGCGAGCATGCCCACGCCGGCATTATTGACCAGCAGGTCGAGCTTGCCGAAATGGCCGATCGCGGCGTCCACAATGCCTTCGGCCTGATCCTGTTCGCCGATGTCGGCGACATGGGCGATGGCCGCGCCGCCCAGCGGCTCGACGAACGAGGCCAGCTTCTGCGCGTTGGTGCCGACGGCCAGCACCTTCGCGCCGCGATCGACGAGCATCTTCACCGTCGCGGCGCCGATGCCGCTCGACCCGCCCGTCACGATCGCTGTCTTGCCTTCAAATTCCATGGGTCGGTTCCATTTCCTCAATGATGCGCGGCGGAGAGCCGGGGGTCGGCCGGTGCGGGCGCATCGGCTTCCTGCTGCGGTGTCTCATCGACCAGTTCGAGCGGCACGGCGCGGCTGGCCCGCCAATAATGGAAGGCGGCGGCCAGCAGCAGGATGCAGGAGCAGGACAGCGCCCAGCGAAGCCCCGCGCCGGCCGCCGCGACACAGGGCGCAGCGGCGACATGGGCGGCGCAATAGGCGAGCGCGAGGCCGCCCCTGGCCATTTCGGCCGCGCCGATGATGTCGCTGAGCTTGCCGAAAACGGGCGGCCCGAAAGCATAGCCGATGAGGTTGCTCGCCAGGGTGAAGAGCGCGATCGTGGTCGCGCGCATCGTCGAGGGCGCCACGCTGCTGAGCGCGGCATAGCTGATCCCGGTATAGCAGTTGAGGCAGGCGGCGGCGCACAACAGAAACAGGATCGAACCGGCGAGGCCCGGCGACCAGAAGGACAGGGCATAGCAGGGCGCCGCGATCAGGAAGGCGACGGCGCAGACCAGCGGGCTGGATCCAGGGCGGCGGCGTGACGCCGCGTCGGCGAGGAAGCCGCCAAGGAAGCTGCCCAGGATGGCGACGATCGACATGGCGCCCATCACCAGCGAGGCCTGGGTGAGCGACAGGCCATGCACCCGGATGAAGAAAGAGGTGAGATATTGGACGATGAACATGGCACAGGCGCCGGTGAAGGCGGCGCCCGCGCAGATATGCCATATGCTGCGGCGGCGGCTGAGATGACGCAACGCCTCGCCGAAGCGCAGCGGCGACCCGGCGGCGCGCGCCCTCCCGCGATCGGGCACGAGGATGAAGATGAGCAGCGCCACGAACAGGCCGAGCAGGCCGAAGACCAGGAAGCACATCCGCCACCCCTGCGTCTGGGCCAGCATGCCGGCGCCGACGGTCGCCAGCAGCGCCCCCATGGGCCCGCCGACGGCATAGAGCGACATGACCATGCCGCGCCGTGACGCGGGATAATGATCCGAGATCAGCGACAAGGCGGGCGGGCTGACCCCCGCTTCGCCGACGCTGACGCCGATGCGGGCTAGGAGAAGCTGAAGATAATTTTGCGCGACGCCGCAGGCGGCCGTCATCAGGCTGAACAGGGCAAGGGCCCCGGCGACGATGGCGCTGCGGTTGCTCCGCTCGGCGAGCCAGGCGATGGGCAGCCCGAGCAGGGAATAGAGGACCGCGAAAGCCGGCCCGCCAAGCAGGCCGAGCTGGAAGTCGCTGAGGCCGAATTCCGCCTTGATCGGCTCCTGGATGACGCCCAGCAACACCCGGTCCGCCAGGTTGAGGGCGTTGGCCAGGCAGAGCAGGACCAGCATCAATGCGCCCGCGCGGGCTTGTCGGTTCATGGCACCTCCCGGTCGGCGGTTGCAGCGGACCGCCATGCCTTTTCTGCCTCTGCCGGGCAGGATCAGGCTGGAACTGCGTGGGTGGGAAGGCGGGACCGTCCGGCCCCGCCCCCGGCGTCAGGCGGCTTGCGAGCTGACGATCGACTTGACCTCCAGATATTCGTGGAAGCCATATTCGCCCCACTCACGGCCGTTGCCGCTGGTCTTGTAGCCACCGAAGGGTGCGGTCATGTCGAAGGCGCCGTTGATGTTGATCATGCCCGCACGGATGCCGCGCGCCACTTCGGTGCACGCCTTGGGATCGGCGCCCGACACATAGCCGGCCAGGCCATATTCGGTGTCGTTGGCGATTTCGAGCGCCTGGTCGATCGTGTCGTAGCCGAGCATCGTCAACACTGGACCGAAGATTTCCTCGCGCGCGATCACCATGTCGTTGGTCACGTCGGTAAAGACGGTGGGCTTCACGAAATAGCCCTTTTCCAGCCCTTCCGGCCGGCCGAGGCCGCCGGCCACCAGGGTCGCGCCTTCATCGATGCCCTTCTGGATATAGGCCTGAATCTTGTCGAACTGGACGCGGGAGACGACCGGACCGTTGGTGAAATTGCCATTGGGATCGCCCACCGTCACATTTTCAGCGGCGGTGCGTGCCGCCTCGACGGCTTCGGCCATGCGGTTGCTGGGCACCAGCATGCGCGAGGGCGCGCTGCAGCTTTGGCCCGAATTGGTCATCATGAAGGCGACGCCGCCGGCGACATGCGCGGGCAGTTGATCATCGTCGAGGATGATGTTGGGGCTCTTGCCGCCCAGTTCCTGCGACACGCGCTTGACCGTCGCCGCCGCGTTGCGCGCGATGTCCACGCCCGCCCGCGTCGATCCGGTGAAGGAGATCATGTCGATGCCGGGGTGCGAGGACATGGCCGCGCCCACGCCCGGGCCGTCGCCCTGGATGAGGTTGAACACGCCGGCCGGAACGCCCGCCGCGTCGAGGATCTCTGCGAAGATCTGGGCAGAGAAGGGGGCGACCTCGCTGGGCTTCAGGATCATGGTGCAGCCTGTGGCCAGCGCCGGATAGACCTTCACCGCGATCTGGTTGAGCGGCCAGTTCCAGGGCGTGATCAGGCCGCACACGCCGATCGGTTCGTGCCGGATCAGCACGGCGCCGCGCTGGTCCTCGAACTGGAAATTCTTGAGGATCTCGATGGTGGCGGCGAGGTGGCCCATGCCAAGGCCAGCCTGCGCGCTGTTCGAAAGCGCGGCGGGCGCGCCCATCTCCTCCGTGATCGCGGCGGCGAGGTCATTGTAGCGCTTCTGATATTCTCCCCGGATCGCCTCCAGCACTTGCAGCCGTTCGGCGGGCGTGGTGCGCGACCAGCTGGCAAAGGCGCGGCGCGCGGCGACCACCGCCTTGTCGACATCGGCCGCGGACCCCAGCGAGATGCGGCCGCAGCTTTCCTCCGTCGCGGGATTTTCGACATTCATTTGCCGAGGTTCGACCGGGTCCACCCACGCGCCGTCGATGTAGAATTTCAGATATTCACGCATGTCTCTATACTCCAGACGCTTCATGGTGCGGATGGTGATCGCTTCGTCCGGTCAGCGAAGGGCGAGCGAACCGCGCATGATCGGCCATGATCATGCCTGCGCCATCCCAATGAGCAACGGTATGAAAAATGCCGTTCGGGCCATAATATGATGATCCAGCCGTAAAGTGGCGAGGCCCCTGCCGCACCTGAAAGGCCATGACAGAGCGTGTCGACGAGAGGGCTATCACCCGGGACGCACTCGCTCTATCCGATGGAGGCGCGCGATCGCGCATCCCTTCGCCAGGCAGGAGCCGCGCCTTCATGACCACCAACGCCGATCCGCCGTCGACCGCTACCGAGGGCGTGTTCAACCTGTCGGGTCAGAGGCTGGGGCGCAAGGGGCAGGAAACGCGCGAGCGGATCATCAAGGCGATGCAGGATCTGCTGGCGGCCGAGGGCAGCGAACCGATCACGCTGCGGGCGGTCGCGCGGACGACCGGCGTCGGCATGTCGACGCTTTATCTCTATTTCCCGGACCTGGGCGAATTGCTGATCGCGGTGCTGGACCGGGCGATGAACCAGAGCGACCAGACCTTCTTCGCGCTGTTGCGCGGCCGTTGGCCCGACGAGGCGATCGGTGATTGTGCGCGGGAGTTCGTGCGCGCCTATTTCGACTTCTGGCGCCGCCATGCGCGATTGCTGCAGATGCGCAACAGTTTCGCGGATGCCGCCGACGAGCGTCTGATCCGCTATCGCTATGACACGCTGGCGCCGATCGTGGACCTGCTGGTCATGCAGATGGACGCGGCAGGCACGGCTGACGTGATGTGCCATGATTGCGCGGCGGTGCTGCTGACCTCGCTGGAGCGCGTGGCGACCATCTTCATGGCCACCGGACTGCCGCAGGTGGACGTGACGGCGGACGGCAGCGATCAGCCGCGTGACGCCGACCGCATGGCGATCGCGCAGGCGAAGGTGATCGAAGTCATGATCGTGGCGATGCGGGCGCGGGATCAGGGCGAGGCCTGATCAGGCCGGCCGATTGGCAAGGGCTGGAGCGGCGAGAGGACATGCCTTCGCCGCTCCATGACCTTCAGAGCTTCGCCAGGTCCGCCCGGGTCAGCGACGTGGTCAGGCCACGGTCGCCTTGGGTCAGGCTGGCGGTGGGCAGTTCGATGAACTTGCCGTTGTAGATCAGGCTGACGCCGGAGTCGCGGACGCGATCGACGCGGCCGATGCGGCGGCCGTCGGCGCTGAAGACCAGCGCGCCCCGGCCGATGGCGGGAGCGGCCGGAGCAGCGGCAGCGGCCACGGGCGCCGCGTCGGAGGCCGGTTCAGCGATGGCGGGCACGGCGGTCAGGCTGGCGAGCGCCGCAAGCAGATAGGAAGTCTTCATCATCATCACCATGATTGAAAATGGGTAGCGGGACGAAACCCGTGGGGCCCTGTAGGGCAGGGGACGAAGAATGTCGATGAAGATTCGAAATTTATCACGGGACAGGAATCCGCGCCGGTGGAGAAGCATAACCGTCGGCGATTTCTGTCCGTTAGCGTCGCGATAGGCGGCATTGCGCGATCGTCCCGCTTGCGGCCTCCTGCATTTTGCGATAGATATTCGGTAATCGTCGCCACCCGTGCTGCTATTCTTCCTTCCTCTTGGGTCGGCGGGACGACATCGATCTTAGGAGCTTGTGATGCCATTCCTGAAGAACCTCTGGTATGTCGCGGCCAATGCATCGGAACTGGACGCCGATGTGGTCAGCCGGACGATCTGCAATGAAAAGATCGTGATGTTCCGGACGTCGACCGGCGAGGTGACGGCGCTTCAGGATCGCTGCCCCCACCGTTTCGTGCCGCTGTCGATGGGCCAGCGAGTCGGCGACACGCTGCGCTGCGGCTATCATGGGCTGCGCTTCGGCGCCGACGGCAGCTGCGCGGAAATGCCCAACGACCCCGACGCGGACAGCGGCCGGGTGTGCGTGCGCTCCTATCCGGCGGTGCAGCGCTATGGGGTGGTATGGATCTGGATGGGCGACAAGGAGCTGGCCGACCCTGACCTCATCCCCGAATTCAGCTTTATCACGGATGAGAATTATGCCTGTGCGCAGGGTTATTTGAACATCAAGGCCAATTACCAGCTGATCACCGACAATCTGCTGGACTTGAGCCACGTCCATTATCTGCATCCCGACGTCTATCAGGGCGGCGACTTCGCGACCTTCACCAACAAGGTGCGGGCCGATGGTGACGCGGTCTGGTCAATGCTGTGGCGGCCTGACCTCAAGTTCGACGCGGAACGGGTGAAGATGATGGGCTTTGCGCCGGACGCGATCATCGACGGCGAAGGTCATTCGCGCTGGACCGCGCCGAGCCTGATGCTGGTCTACACCGCTTGGTTCGAACGCGGCAAGACGGCCGAGCAGGGATCGCGGTCGCCCTCGGCCCATCTCATCACGCCCGAAACGGAGCATAGCAGCCATTATTTCTGGGCGATCGGCCGGACCAACCGCATCGACGACGCGGAGATGACGGCCCGCGCCGCCGCCATGGTCAACAAGGTCTTCACCACCCAGGACGCCCCGATGATCGAGGCG
>DATEJA010000091.1:0-15987 GCA_035278405.1 Sphingobium sp.
CGTGCTGGCGCGGCCCAATCTTTCGCTCGCCGACCTCATGCAGTTGAAGGCCGGCGACATCATTCCCGTCACGATCAGCCGCAGCCTGCCGCTGATCGTCGGCGACCGCATCGTGGCGCATGGGTCGATCGGCGACCAGGACGGCCGCGCCGCCTTCCAGATCGAAAAGCTTGCAAGCCAACAACCTTCTTCTTGGGGACCCGAACAATGAGCGACATGAGCGAGGCGCCGCGTATCGACGGCATCGGCGAGAGCGGCCTGAACCGCATGGTCAGCAACCCGCAATTCCGGCTGCTGGCCGACATTCCGGTGCGCATGTCGGTGGAGGTGGGCTCCACCTCGCTGCGCCTGGCCGAGGTCATGGACCTGGCCGAAGGCAGCATCGTGGAACTGGACCGGCAGGCCGACGACCTGCTCGACATCATGGTCAACGGCGCGCTGATCGCCAAGGGCGAGGTGGTGACGGTGAACGGGCGCTACGGCATCCGCATCGTCGAGATCGCCGCCACCGAAAGCCGCCTGGCGGGGGTCGAGCGGCGCGGCTGATCGCGCGCGCCGACGCTTTTCCCCTTGCTGCGCGCCGATCTTTCTGATTCGGATGGCGAATTAACCATCATTGACGGGCCGCTTTCCCATGTTCTGGTATTTCGTCAAACTGCTGATCCTGCTGCCGCTGGTGGGCGGCATGGCCTTTGGCGCGCTGTGGCTGTGGCGCAAATATCAGCCCGGCATGATCGGCGGCCAGGACGGGCGCTCGCTCAAGATGCTGGAGGCGCTGCCGCTCGGCACCTTCGGCAAGCTTGCCGTGGTCGAGTTCGAGGGCAAGAAGATCCTGCTGTCGGTGACGCGGGGGCGGATCGAGAAGATCGCGGAAGGTGATCCTTACCGTGCTGGCAGGTAAGCCCTCGATTGTCATTCCCGCGGAAGCGGGCACCCATCTCCCGCGCCTTGCGTCTGGAGGTGAAGCCCGGAGATGGGTCCCCGCTTTCGCGGGCATGACGATTGGAGTGGTGCTGGCGCTGCTGCTGCTCACCGTCCCCGCCTTCGCCCAGGCCGTGCCCGCCGCGCCGCCGGCGGTCGACAATGGCGGCGCGCTGACGCGGGCGATGGGCGCGATTTCCGGCGACGGGCGCCCGCTGTCGCTCTCGCTCCAGATCCTCATCCTCATGAGCCTGCTGACGGTGCTGCCGTCGCTCGTCCTGATGATGACCAGCTTCACCCGCATCATCATCGTGCTGTCGCTGCTGCGCCAGGCGCTGGGCCTGCAACAGACCCCGCCCAACCAGGTGCTGGTCGGCCTGTCGCTGTTCCTGTCCCTCTTCGTGATGCGCCCGGCGATCGACCAGATCAACGCGCAGGCCTTCGACCCCTATGGCAAGGGGCAGATTTCGATCGAGGAAGCGGTCGGCCGATCGGCGAAGGTCTTCCACGGCTTCATGGCCAAGCAGACGCGCGAGACCGACCTCAAGCTGTTCGCCAACCTCGCCAAGGCGCCCGCCTTCCGCTCGCCCGACGACATCCCCTTCACCATCCTGCTGCCCGCCTTCGTCACCAGTGAACTCAAGACCGCCTTCCAGATCGGCTTCATGATCTTCCTGCCGTTCCTGATCATCGACCTGGTGGTTGCCTCCACGCTGATGGCGCTGGGTATGATGATGCTGTCGCCGACGATCATTTCCATGCCGTTCAAGCTGCTGCTGTTCGTTCTGGTGGACGGCTGGGCGCTGACGATGGGGTCGCTGGCGGGGTCGTTCGCGACATGACCTCGCTCCAACATACCCCCGTGAGGTGAGGGCATGGACAATGCCGATTTCTTCATGGGCCTCGCCCAGCAGGCGCTCTGGATCACCGCGCTGGCGGCCGCGCCCATCCTCATCCCCGCGCTGATCGCGGGCGTGCTGATCGGCATGGTGCAGGCGGCGACATCGATCAACGAGCAGACGCTGTCCTTCATTCCCAAGATCATCGTCGTGGGGGCCATGCTGGTGCTGTTCGGCGGATCGATCCTGGTGCTGATAGCCGATTTCACGCGCGAGATATTCGAGCGTATCCCGGACCTGCTGCAATGATCGCGCCCGGTTTCGCCAATGTCGAAACCCAGTTGTGGATCTGGCTGATCGCGATGATCCGGCCCGGCGCGGCCTTCATCGCCGCGCCCGTCTTCGGCGCGCCTTCGGTGCCGCTCCCCTTGCGCTTCATTCTTTCGCTGGCGCTGGGCCTTGCCGCGCTCAACAGCGTCACCATCCAGCTGCCCCATGACGGCGTCGCCAGTTTCGAAGGGATCATGCTGGTCGCGGGCGAGGTGCTGGCGGGCCTTGCCATGGGCTTTGCCGTGCAGATCGGCTATGCCGCCGCCTTCGTCGCGGGGGAGACGATCGGCAACACCATGGGCCTCAACTTCGCGGCGATGATCGACCCGTCGTCGGGCCAGCATACGCAGGCGATTGGCACCTTCCTGTCCATCCTCGCCACCTTCCTGCTGCTGGGCATGGACGGCCATCTGCTGCTCATCAGCTTCATCGTGCAAAGCTATCAGGCGCTGCCGCCGGGCGGGGCGATGATCAGCAATGACGCGGTCTGGCACATCGTCCAGTTCGGCGGGTCGCTGCTGGGCGCGGGCGTCACCGTGGCGCTGCCGGTGGGTTTCGCGCTGGTGCTGGTGCAGATCATCATGGGCATGCTGGCGCGCAGCGCGCCCTCGCTCAACCTGTTCGCGGTCGGCATGCCGGTCGCGGTGATGGCGGGGCTCATCCTGCTGGCGGTCGCCGCGCCGGTCATGGGGGAGGGGCTGACCGCCGCGCTCCAGGCCGGGCTCGATCAGGCCCGCGACATTTCGGAGGGCCGCTGACCCATGGCGGGCAATAATGGCGGCGGCGAAAAGACCGAAAAGCCGACACAGAAGAAATTGCAGGATGCCGCCAAGAATGGCGACATCCTCCAGTCGAAGGAACTGGCGACCGCGCTCGTCGTGATGGCTGGCATCGGCTGGATCGCGGTGACCGGCCCCTCGCTGATCGAATCCCTGTCGCAGATGCTGGTCGAGGCGCTGCGCTTCCGGCGCGAGGACATTGTCGATTTCGCGCCGGCCGCGCGGGGCTACGGCCTGCTGACGGGGATCGCGCTGCCGGTCGCGGGCATCCTGCTCGCCACCACATTGGCGGCGATCGCGGGACCGGCGCTGCTGGGCTCGCTCGGCTTCCGCCCCGGCGCGTTTTCGCCCAAGGCGTCGAAGCTCAATCCCGCCGCAGGGCTCAAGCGCATGTTCGGGCCGCAGGGCTGGATCGAGCTGGCGAAGTCGATCGCCAAGGTCGCGCTGCTGGGGTCGATCGGCGTCTGGATGGTGTGGGATCGGCTGACCGCCATCGTCGGCCTGGGCAAGTCGGGCCTCGCGCCCGCGATGTCGGATCTGGGCAACATGTTCATCATGACCTGCCTCATCATGGCGGGCGGGCTGTTCCTGATCGCCGGCATCGATGTCCCCGCGCAGATCATGCAGCGGTCCAAGCGCCTTTCCATGTCCAAGCAGGAGATCAAGGACGAGAATAAGGAAAGCGAAGGGTCGCCTGAACTCAAAGGCCATATCCGCCGGCGCCAGTTCGAGGTGCTGAGCGGATCGACCCGCAAGGCGGTCGCCGAAGCCAGCGTCATCATCACCAACCCGACCCATTTCGCCGTCGCGCTGCGCTACAAGCCGGGCCAGGACGCGGCGCCCGTGGTCGTCGCGCGCGGCTGCGATGCGATCGCGGCGGCCATCCGTGACCTCGCCGACCAGAATGGCGTGACGGTGCTGCAATATCCCGAACTCGCCCGCGCCATCTACTTCACCTCGCGCGCCGGGCAGATCGTCAATGAAGGGCTCTACATGGCGGTGGCGACGGTGCTCGCCTTCGTCTTCCGCGTGGAAAACCGCATGGCGAGCGAGATGGACCGACCCTTCATCAACGTGCCTGACGAGCTGCGCTTCGATGCCGAGGGCAACAGGGCGTAACCCGCCCGAAAAAAATTTCGCATGGTGAACTAAAGTTTAGCTGTGAATGGCCGTAAACTCTTCATGGGGACGCATTATGATGGTGCGTCATGAACGAATATCTTTCGCGGAACGACTTAACACAGGTTGATCGGGTCACGGCCCGTCCCCCCGCGGCCGTGCCTGCGGTGCAGCCAATCTCTCCGCAGCAGCCGACCGACCAGCATGCCGGATCGTCGCAGGACGGCGGCGCGGCAAGCAGCCTGGCCGAAGACGATCTGGCAAGCGCGGCCGAATATGCCAAGGTCCACGCCCGCGTCGCCGACATTCTGGCGGAACTGCGCTCTTCCACCGGAGCGACCGACCTCTCCGGCGCGGAGGCGGAGGTTCAATCGATGATCCCGGCGCCGCTCATCCTCGTGCCGCTGCCCCCCGCGTCCAAGGAGGCGGTCGAAAGCGCCGTGGAACTGGGCAAGCGTATCGCCGAGCAGGCAAGCTATGCCCATGCGGCCCAGGCGCATCTGAAGCGCGGCACGGTGGACCAGATCCTGTCCATGGTGGTGTAGGGGGAATTGGGACCTGCTCCTGCGAAGGCAGGAGCGCGTCATCATGCACCTCCACCAAAGCCCTTAACCACGAAATCATTCCTAAAGGTCTTCGCCCTAGAGCCGTTCTCACCCTTCGAAAGGACGGACGATGACGACCTCGGTAAGCAGCAGCATCATGACCGCGCTCGGCGCCGGATCGGGCATCGACACCGCGTCGCTGGTGACGAGCCTGGTCGCCGCCACCCGCGATCCCAAGCAGAAGGTCATCACCGACCGCCAGACCACCAACAACGCCAAGATTTCGGCGCTCGCTTCGGCCACCAGCTCGCTCGACACCTTCGCCGATGCGCTCAAGAGCCTGCTCGCGGGCACCGGCTATGCGGGCACGCCTGCTTCCAATGATCCGAGCATCGTCGCGGTGAGCGCGCTGCCCGGCGGCGTTCCCAAACTGCCCGCCCAGATCGAGGTGCAACAGCTTGCCACCGCTCAGACCATCGCGTCGACGCCGGCGGCGGGCGCGACCGCGTCGACTTCGGTGGGGGCGGGAAGCTTCGACCTCAAGGTCGGCACCAATGCCGCCGTCAGCATCACGCTGACCGCGCCGGCCACCAGCTATGCCGATCTGGCCGCCGCGATCAACGCCAAGGGCACCGGCGTCACCGCCAGCGTCATCACCGACAATCAGGGCACGCGCCTGGTGATGAAGGGCGCCACCGGCGAGGCGAACAGCTTCACCTTCACCCAGACGTCGGGCGACGCCTCGCTCGCGGCGTTTACCTGGGACGGCACGACCGGCGGCATGACCCGCCAGGCGCAGGCGAAGGACGCGATCATCCTGCTGGATGGCGTGGAGCAGCATTATTCGACCAACACGATCGATACCGCGATCGCCAATCTGCGCATCGACCTCAACAAGGCGGCGCCCGGCAGCCAGGTGACGCTGGCGACGACGCAGCCGACCACATCGATGCGCGATCTGATGGTCGAGTTCGTCGACGCCTACAACACGCTGATGAAGGCGCTGAACACCGCGACCGCGACCGGCGCGAATTCGTCCAGCGCCGGTGTGCTGAACGGCGAATCGTCGATCCGCGACATGAAGCGGCAGCTGTCGCAGCTGACCTCCGCCACGCTGGCGACGAGCGGCAGCTACACGACGCTGGCGTCGATCGGCGTGGCCACGAACCGCGACGGCACGCTGAAGCTCGATACCGACGCGCTGGACAAGGCGATCGCCGCCGATCCGAGCGGCGTCACCCAGATGCTCAACCCGACGGTCAAATCGGCGAGCAATCCGGGGCTCGCCGGCCTGATGGACGGCGTCCGCGACAAGATCGAGCAGACGGACGGCCCGCTTGCCCTTGCCAAGACGAAATATGAGGCGCTCGCCAAGGACCTGAGCAAGCAGCTGGACCAGCTGAACGATCAGATGACGGATTATGAGGCGCAACTGAGCAAGATCTACAACGCGATGGGCACCCGCCTTGCCGCGATGAAGGCGACGCAAAGCTATCTTGAGCAGCAGGTCGCCATGTGGACCAAGAGCGATAATTGATAACAGAGGTCAGATAAGATGTTCTATTCTCAGGGCTATGCCGGCGCCAACGCAGCGCGGCGCTACGCGGCGGTTCATTCGGGCAGCCGGATCGAGGGGGCGACGCCCCATGCGCTGGTCAAGATCCTGTTCGACGAACTGCTGATCGCGCTGGAAGCGACCGCGCTTGCCGAACGGAATAATGACCGGCTGAAGGTTTCCGACAAGCAGGCCCGCGCCATGTCGATCCTGATCGCGCTGGAATCCAGCCTGGACTTCGACAAGGGCGGCGACATCGCCACGGGCCTTGCGCGCATCTATCGCGAGGCGCGCCGGCTGCTGCTGCTCGGCGCGAAGGAGCGCGACGCGCAGCCGGTCGAGCAGGCGCGCGATATCATCGCGGAGATTGCCGAGGCGTGGGGGCAGATCGGGTGAAATTCGGTCGCCTGTAGAGGGTAGGTCATTCTGGACTTGGTTCAGGATCCATTTCGCCTTCGGCACGAGCTGGATGCGGGGCACGATAGATACTGAAACAAGTTCAGGATGACGTTTGTAGATGGGGTGCGTTCGCTTGCTCCATCGGGGTTGCGCGCCCTCATTGGCGCTAGTATAGGCGAGCCTCGCGTGAGGGCGGCCCGGCGGGGGCCGCCTTTTTGCGTTTCGGAACTTTTTTCATCAGCCCAGCGAAGGGAGGGCCCCATGTCGATTACGCCGCTCATGCCCGTTTACCCCCGGTGCGATGTCCGCCCGGTCCGAGGCGAGGGCTGCTATCTGATCGGCGAGCGCGGCGAACGCTATCTCGACTTCGCCAGCGGCATCGCGGTCAACATATTGGGCCATGGTCATCCCCGGCTGGTGAAGGCGATCGCCGACCAGGCGGCGACGCTGATGCACACCTCCAACCTCTACGCCATGCCGCTGGGCGAGAAGTTCGCGCAGCGGCTGGTCGACACGACCTTTGCCGATACCGTCTTCTTCACCAATTCGGGCGCCGAGGCGGTGGAGTGCGCGATCAAGACCGCGCGCCGTTACCATTATGCCAATGGGCAGGCGCACCGGCACAAGATCGTCACCTTCGACAACGCCTTTCACGGGCGCACGCTCGGCACCATCTCGGCGACCAGCCAGCCCAAGATGCGCGACGGGTTCGAACCGCTGCTGCCCGGCTTCGACGTGGTGCCGTTCAACGATCTGGCGGCCGCGACCGCAGCGGTCGACGACGATACAGCCGCGATCATGCTGGAGCCGGTCCAGGGCGAAGGCGGAGTAACGCCGGCGACGCAGGAATTCCTCTCGGGCCTGCGCAAGCTGTGCGACGAGAAGGGGCTGTTGCTGATCCTGGACGAAGTGCAATGCGGTTATGCGCGCACCGGCACCTTCTTCGCCTATGAGCAATATGGCCTGACGCCCGACATCATGGCGGTCGCCAAGGGGATCGGCGCCGGCTTCCCGCTCGGCGCTTGCCTCGCGACCGAGGAAGCCGCCAAGGGCATGGTCTTCGGCACCCACGGGTCGACTTATGGCGGCAATCCGCTCGCCATGGCGGTGGGCATGGCGGTGCTCGACGAAGTGCTGGGCGAGGATTTCCTGCCCCATGTGAACGCGATCGGGGCGCGGCTGCGCTCGGCGCTGGAGCAGCTCATCCCCAATCACGACATTTTCGAGGATGTGCGGGGGCTGGGCCTGATGTTGGGCGTCAAGCTCAAGGACAGCGCCGACGCGCGCGGCTTCGTGGCGCATCTGCGCGATCATCACGGGCTGCTCACCGTGTCGGCGGGGCAGAATGTCGTGCGCATCCTGCCGCCGCTCGTCATCGACGAGAGCCATGTCGCCGAATGTATCGAAAAATTATCGGCCGGCGCGCGCAGCTTCGCGGAGGCGCAGGCGGCTTAGACTATTCAATGCCCCGTTCGCTTCGAGCGAAGTCGAGAAGCTTCGGCATGATGTTTCTCGACAAGCTCGAAACGAACGGCGGTTGGGGATGGGGTTCATCATGACCAGGCATTTCATCAATCTTTCCGACGCCGGCGGCGACGCGCTCGCCGCGATGATCGCCGACGCCATCGACCGCAAGGCCGCCCGCAAGGGCTTGCCCAAGGGGCGGGCCGATGCCGACGCGCCGCTCGCCGGCCACACCCTGGCGATGATCTTCGAGAAGAATTCGACCCGCACCCGCGTCAGCTTCGACATGGCGATCCGCCAGCTGGGCGGCACCTCGCTGATCCTCGATGGCGCGACCAGCCAGCTTGGCCGGGGGGAGACGGTCGCGGACACCGCACGCGTGCTCAGCCGCATGTGCGACATGATCATGATCCGCACCGACGATCATGCCAAGATCGAGGAAATGGCGCATCATGCGACCGTCCCGGTCATCAACGGCCTCACCGACCTGTCGCACCCCTGCCAGATCGTCGCCGACCTGCTGACCGTCGTCGAACATGGCCTGGCGCTGCCGGGCAGCCAGTGGGCCTGGCTGGGCGACGGCAACAATGTGCTTCATTCGATCGTCGAGGCGGCTGGCCTGTTCAAGTTCGACGTGCGGATCGGCGTGCCCACGGGCTATGAGCCCGATTCAAGCTTCACCCGCCAGGCCGAGGCCGCCGGCGCGCGCATCTCGCTGACCCGCGATCCGGTCGAGGCGGTGAGGGATGCCGACGTCGTCGTGACCGACACCTGGATTTCCATGGGCCAGGCCCATGCGGAGGAAAAGCTGGCGGCGATGATGCCCTATCAGGTGACGAGCGCGCTGATGGCGCAGGCGAAGCCGGGCGCCAAGTTCCTCCACTGTCTGCCCGCCCATCGTGGCGAGGAAGTGGTGGCCGAGGTGATCGACGGGCCGCAGTCGCTGATCTGGGATGAAGCGGAGAACCGCATCCATGCGCAGAAGTCGGTGCTGCTCTGGGCAGCGGGGCGGCTCGGTTGAGTTTGGGATGAGGCGTCTTATCTAGGGGCGTGTTCGCTTGGGGCTGTCCTTCTCCTATTCCTCAACGTCATGCTGAACTTGGTTCAGGGTCCATTTCGCTGCCGGCGCGACCTTGGTCTGGAGGCACGCTGGATCCTGAAACAAGTGCAGGATGACCATGGGGTGGGAAGCCGGCCGAACGAACGGAAATGATCACTCACCGGAGCTTGCCTTGACCTCATCCGCCACCATCGACCAGGCCCAGGGCTTCACTATCCCCTCCCGCCATGCGCGCGGGCGCATCCTGCGGCTGGGGCCGGTGCTGGACGATGTCCTCGCCGCGCACAGCTATCCCCCCGCGATCGAGCGGCTGCTCGCCTCGGCCCTGGTGCTGGCGGCGCTGCTCGGCAGCACGCTCAAGGATGCGGGCGGCCAGCTCACCCTGCAGGCGCAGACCGAACATGGCGTCGTCAGCCTGCTGGTCGCCGACTACAAGGCCGGCGAAGTGCGCGGCTATGCCAAGTTCGACGCCGATCGCCTGGCCGAACTGGGCCCCGACCCGACGCTGTTCGGCCTGTTCGGCAAGGGCTATCTCGCCATCACCTTCGACCAGGCGGTCACCGGCGAACGCTATCAGGGCATCGTCCCGCTGGAAGGCGAATCGCTCGCGAGCGCGGCGGAACATTATTTCTTCCAGTCTGAACAGATACCCAGCATCATCCGCATCGCCACGCGCCATGAAGCGGGCGAGGGCTGCCTTGCCGCCGGCATGCTGCTGCAGCATCTGCCCGAAGGCGAAGTGGGGCGCGAGCGGCTGCATACCCGGCACGACCATCCCGAATGGGAACATGTGCGCGCGCTCGCCGTGACGCTGCGCGACGAGGAACTGACCGACGACAGCCTGCCGCTGACCGACATCGTCTGGCGCCTCTTCCATGAGGAGGAAGCGGTGCGGGTGACCGAACCCGTCGCGCTGTCCAAGGGGTGCCGGTGCGAACTCACCCATATCCGCAGCGTGCTCGGCCGCTTTTCGCCCGAGGACCGCGCCGAAATGGCCGACGATCAGGGCATCATCGGCGTCGATTGCGCCTTCTGTTCCCGCCTCTTTCCGGTTTCGCTGGACAGTTTCGCGCAAGACTGACACGAATTTCGCGCGATCTTGCGAACGGCATGGGGCGCGGGCGGGGGCTGGCGCTATCAAATTGCCGCAATCGGGGTGCAGAATGATGCGGTGATGCCGCCTCATGCGCCCGGGCTGCCGCTTGCGGGGGCGCGATGAAATAGGGGGCTATCGATGACGACAGGTCTGCGCGCCTTGGGCGTGGCCGTTGCGATGCTGGTCGCCGCATCGCCTTCTGTGTCCGTCCCGCCGGCCGGGTCGCTCAAGGGCCTGGAGCCGGGCGAATGGGAATTGCGCGAGCGGGAGGGCGAAGGCCAGGCCATGCCGCCTCGGCGCCTGTGCCTTGCCGACCTTCACCAGCTCATCCAGATCCGTCATCCTCGTCATAGCTGCCGGCGTCTGACGGTCGACGAGACGCTAAGCCGGCTGGCGGTGAGCTATGATTGCGCCGGCGCGGGCGGCGGACGCACCGACCTGCGCATCGAAACCTCACGCCTGGTGCAGATCCGCTCGCAGGGTGTGGCGGACGGCGCGCCCTTCGCCTTCGTGCTGGAGGGGCGGCGGATCGGCCCCTGCCACTGACGCGGTCCCGGCTTGCGCGCCGGGCGCGGGAGGGCTAGCGCGGGGCGATGGTTGCCAACAACGGAAAATTCGCTGTCGTCCTGCTGTCCGGCGGTCTCGACTCCATGGTCGCGGGCGGTCTCGCGCGGGAGGCGGGCTATCATGTGCTGGCGCTGACCGTCGACTATAACCAGCGCCATCGGGTCGAGTTGCGCGCCGCCGCCCGGGTCGCGACGACGCTCAACGCCATCCGCCACATCGTCCTGCCGCTCGACCTCACCGCCTTTGGCGGATCGGCGCTGACCGCGGACATGGCCGTGCCCAAGGGCGGGGTGGGGGAGGGCATCCCTGTCACCTATGTCCCCGCGCGCAACACGATCTTCCTGTCTCTGACGCTGGGCCTGGCCGAGGTTTCGGGCGCCAGCGACATCTATATCGGCGTGAACGCCCTCGATTATTCGGGCTATCCCGACTGCCGGCCCGAATTCATCGATGCCTTTCAGAAGATGGCGGCACTCGCGACCAAGGCGGGGGTCGAAGGGCATCCGATCCGCATCAACGCGCCGCTTCAGCATATGAGCAAGGCCGACATCGTGCGGGAAGCGCATCGGCTGGGACTGGACGCGGGCATGAGCTGGTCCTGCTATGATCCCACGCCCGACGACAGGCATTGCGGCCTGTGCGACAGCTGCCGTCTGCGGGCCAAGGGTTTCGACGAAGCCGGCCTGCCCGATCCCACCCGCTATGCGACCAGGCCCTGAAGATGAGCTATGCCGTCAAGGAAATGTTCCTGACCCTTCAGGGCGAAGGGGTGCATAGCGGCCGGCGCGCGGTCTTCCTGCGCTTTGCCGGCTGCAACCTTTGGACCGGGCGGGAGGAGGATCGGCGCAAGGCCGTCTGCCAGTTCTGTGATACCGATTTCGTGGGCACCGACGGCGATGGCGGCGGCAAATTCGCCGATGCCGAAAGCCTGGCCGACGCCGCCCTGGCCTTCTGGGGCGAGGGCGGGGAAGGGCGCTATATCGTCATCACCGGCGGCGAGCCGATGTTGCAGATAGACGATGCCCTGGTCGATGCGCTGCACGCGCGCGGCTTCGCCATCGCGATCGAAAGCAACGGCACGATCGCGGCGCATCCCGGCATAGACTGGGTCTGCATCAGTCCCAAGGCGGGCAGCGACGTCGTGCAGCGCAGCGGCAACGAATTGAAGCTGGTGTGGCCGCAGCCGGGCGCGGGCCACAGCTTGGCCGATGTCGAGGCGATGGAAGGCTGGGCCTTTGACCACCATCTGATCCAGCCGCTGGACGACCCCAATGCGGCGGCGAACATGCAGGCGGCGGTCGATCTGGTGATGACGCGGCCGAACTGGCGGCTGAGCCTGCAGTCGCATAAATATCTGGGATTGCGCTAAGTCGGCCCTGTTCCCCGGCCTTCGCCGGGGAACGGAGACGAAACCCGCTCAAATGGGCGAGCGGGGGGGCTACTTACCCGCCCAGCTTCTGCTCATAGGCCACCTGACATTCCGGTCGCAGCTTGGTCTTCTTCCAGCATTTGGGATCGAAGGAGGGCAGCGTCAGCGAATAGCTGCGCCCCGGATCACCGTAAAATTGCTCACCGGCCAGGACCAGCGACTTCTTGATTGAGCCGAGCCCGTTGCGCGCCACTTCGTTGAGCGTGCCGCGATTGGCGAAGATCGCCTGCCGGCCGACCAGCGCCGCCGCCTGGCAGAAGCCGCGCTGCGCCTGAACCGTCGAATAGCCCGAATAGATGCGCGTGCCATATTGGTCGGCCGCCGCCTGGCCGGGCTTGCCCTTGCCCACGGTGCGTTGGAAATAGCCGAGCAGGCTGGCCTGCGCCGCGTCCAGTTCCGCGTCATGATGCGCGATCATCGCATTATAATTGCTGATCGACAGCAAGGTCGGTTCGAACTGGCACTGGAGCGCCGCGACATTGAGCGCGGCGCGCAGGTTCCAGACAAGGCCGGCGCGGATTTCCTCGGGCGTCGCGCCCGGCAGGCCGAGCGCGGTGGCCGCTTCGGCATCGGTCATCGGCGGGGTCGAGAAATCAGGCGGCGACCAGAAGAATTGCGCGGCGGCGGGCTGCGCCATCATCGGCGCGGCGGCCAGCGCCAGTGCGGAGCAGATCCGGCGCAATGTCGAACTGGATGTCATGGCTTCCCCTTTTTTCAGGCCCGTTGTTCCTGCTGGGCCTGCCCGTCTGTATCGCGGCTTAACGCCTTGTTCCAGCTATTGATCCGACACGACTTCGGTGTCGCCCTTTGCGGTCGCGTTGTCGGCGGGCGCCGTCCTGTTGGCGGGCGCGGATGCCGCCGCCGCGCCATTTTCGGCCGCGCTCATGCCGGGTACGGCAGGGGCGGGCACTTCGCTCTGCACGCCGTCCAGATCGGTCATCGCGTCGGTGGTGGTGCCGTCGACCACTTCCAGGTCCTTCATCTGGACCGTGTTGCCGCCCTGCTCCTTCTTGCCGCAGGCGCTGGTGCCCAGGCAGCCGGCGATGGCCAATACGGTGCAGATCATCCTTGCGTCCAGGCGCATCCTGGTCTCCTTGAAGCCTATGGCGCCTGGCGGCCCCCCACCCGGCGAAGCCGCAGACCCTAGCTGCGGGTCTCGCATTGCTCAACCCCCGGGCCGCAGCGCCGCAATCGGTTGAGAAAGGCAGGGAAATGGGCCTTCAGCGCGGCATCGAGCGCGGTCATGGAGGCGGCCTTGCCCAGCGCCGCGATGCTGGTGACGGGATATTCCGCCAGCCCGCACGGCACGATGCCCCCAAAATGCGACAGGTCGGGGTCCACATTGATCGAAAAGCCGTGCAGCGTGACCCAGCGCCGCACCCGGATGCCGAGCGCGCCGATCTTCGCCTCGCGCCCCTCCAGGTCGTCGGTCCAGATGCCGATGCGCCCTTCCGCCCGCCGCGCCGCGATGCCGAGGTCGCCGAGTGCATCGATCATCCAGCCTTCGACATTGTGCACGAAGTTGCGCACATCCTTGCCGCGTTGCTGCAGGTCGATGTTGAGATAGCCGATCCGCTGCCCCGGCCCATGATAGGTATAGCGTCCGCCGCGCCCCGCATCATGCACGGGGAAGCGCGGGTCGAGTAGCTCGGCCGGATCGGCGCTGGTGCCGGCGGTATAGAGCGGCGGATGCTCCAGCAGCCACACCCGCTCGCGCGCCTCTCCCGCGAAGATCGCCGCGGCGCGCCCCTCCATGTCGGCGAGCGCGGCGGGATAATCGACCAGCGCGCCTTCGACGCGCCATTCAACGCTTTCGGGGCCGGCGGGAGCGGGGGACTGCGGTGGAGCGGACGACATGGCGCTTCCTTGACTTGGGCGAGACGAGCGATCAAGTCTCCTCTTCATTTCCCATCAGGTACAAAGGCGTAGATATGGCGACGATGTCGATTGGCAAGGCATGGGAAGAAACGGTTGCCTTCGTCGCGCGCGAACGCAGCCTGCTGTTCCCCGTCGCCCTGCTGTTCGTCGCCTTGCCTGGCCTGGTCCTTCAGGAAATGACGCCGCCCGAACTGACCAATTGGAAGATGGGGAACGCGGGCATGCCGACGGTGCCGGCCAGCTTCTGGCTGGCGATGCTGATCGGCGTCATCATCATCTGGTTCGGCTCGCTGACCCTGTTCGCGCTGGCCCTGCGCCCGGGCATCAGCGTCGCGGAGGCGCTGCGGCTCAGCATGGCGCGGCTGCCGGTGCTGCTGGGCACCGCGCTCGTCGTCGCGGGCGTGCTGCTGGGGGCGCTGGTCGTGGCGATGATCGTCGTCGTCGCCTTCTCGCTGGTGGCCAAGCCGATCGGCGCGGCGCTCGCCATGCTGGTCGCGATCGGCGTCGGCGCGGGGACCGTCTTTGGCAGCGTGCGGCTGCTGCTGCTCAACCCGGTGGTGATCGACGGCAATGAAGGGGTGATGGCGTCGCTGCGGCACGGCTGGACGCTGACGCGCGGCCATTTCTGGCGGTTGTTCGGCTTCATCCTGGTGCTGACGCTGCTGTCGGCGATCGTCGGCGCGGCGGCCCAGGCGGTCTTCGGCGTCGTCGGCACGCTGATCGGCGGGGCCGACGGCGGGCGGCTGACCGGCGGGGTCGCAGCCGCCGCCGTATCGACCGTGGTGCAGGTCTATATGCTGGTGATGCTCGCCCGCCTCTATCGTCAGGCCGAGGGCGGCTGACCCAGCAGCGGGACGTGCGGCGCCGCGTCGCGGCTCAAAAGCCCGGTGAGACGCGGATCGGCGAAGGTCTCGACCTCGCGCGCGAAGGGTACGAAGCCCGAAGCGATATAGAAGGGCAGCGCCGCCGGACTGTCGAGCGTGCAGCTATGCACCCAGAAGCGTGACACATCCTTGCGCCAGGCGAGCGACTTCGCCTGCGCCATCAGCCATTTGCCGAGCCCCTTGCCGGTGAGGCCCGGGACCAGCCCGAGAAAGGCGAGTTCGCAGTCGGGCAGGAAGCGGAAATCCAGTTCCAGCAGCCCCACTTCCACCCCGCGCGGGTCGGTCACGGCATATATTTCCACGGCCGGGTCGTGGATGATCGCGGCCAGTTCCGGCTCGCTCATCACCAGCCGGGAAAACCAGAGCCAGGGTTCGCCCACGCGGCGGAACAGCGACCGATAGGCGTCGGTGGCCGGCGCCTTCCACGGCACCAGCCGCAGCGGCGCCGGCGGGATAGGCGCCGGCCGGGGCCGCTCGCGCATCTCCAGATGGGTGACGATCGTCGCGATCTGATCGCGAGGAACCGGCGTCAGGCCCATCTGGCTCAGCTCCAGCTCGCCATCGGCGGCAGGCTCATCAAGATCGCCTCGATATTGCCGCCGGTCTTGAGCCCGAACAGCGTGCCGCGATCATGCACCAGGTTGAATTCGGCATAGCGGCCGCGCCATTCCAGCATCCGGGCATAGTCTTCCTCCGACCAGCTTTCGTTCATCCGTCGCCGCACGATCGGCGGGAAGGCTTTGAGGAAAGCCTCGCCCACATCTTTCGTGAAGGCGAAGTTGGTGTCGAAATCGCCCTCCAGATGATCGTAGAAAATGCCGCCCACGCCGCGATGCACGCCGCGATGGGGGATGAAGAAATAGTCGTCGGCCCATTTCTTGAAACGCGGATAATAGGCCGGATCATTGGCGTCGCAGGCCGCCTTCAGTACCGCATGGAACTCGGCCGTGTCCTCCGCGCGCGGCAGGGGCGGGTTTAGGTCCGCGCCGCCGCCGAACCAGCTTCTCGACGTCACCAGATAGCGCGTGTTCATGTGCACGGCGGGCACATGGGGGTTCGCCATATGCGCCACCAGGCTGATGCCGGTGGCGAAGAAGGCGGGGCTTTCCTCCGCGCCGTGGA
>DATEJA010000092.1:0-9909 GCA_035278405.1 Sphingobium sp.
GCCGCACCGGATCGAGGATTGGGAGATGATGTTCGGCCTGGGTTCGGGCTATGTTGCGCAGCGTGGCGGCGAAATCGTCGGCACCGCGATGAGCTGGCCCTATGGCGACGATTGCGCGACACTCGGCATGGTCATCGTTTCGCCCCGGGCGCAGGGCATGGGCATCGGCCGCCGGCTGATGGACGCGGTCCTGAACGACCTGGGCGACCGCACGGTGATGTTGAACGCGACCGACGAGGGCGCGCCGCTCTACCGCAAGCTGGGGTTCGAACCTGTGGGCCCCATTTTCCAGCATCAGGGCGCCGCCTTTGCCGTTCCCATGGCCGAACTCATCCCGGACGAGCGGGTGCGCCCGCTCGGCGCCAAGGACATGGACGTGCTGCGCAGCCTGGCCCGCCGCGCCTCGGGCATGGACCGCGACCGGCTGCTCGACGCGCTGGTGCCCGGCGCCCAGGGCGTGGTGCTGACGCGCAGCAACGAGCCGGTGGGCTTCGCGCTCTTCCGCCGCTTCGGGCGTGGCTATGTGGTGGGGCCGACGATCGCGCCTGACACCGGCGGCGCCAAGGCGCTGATCTCGCATTGGCTCGGTTCCAACAGCGGCATTTTCTGTCGCCTGGACGTGCCGGAGGAAAGCGGCCTTTCCGCATGGCTCGATGAACTCGGCCTACCCTGCGTCGGCCGCGTCATGCGCATGACGCGCGGCCCGGCGCCCAAGGCCGATCCGGACGTCAAGACCTTCTCCCTCACCACGCAGGCCCTCGGATGACCCTTTCCCTCACCAACCCGTCCTTGCTGATCCAGCGCGCCTTCATCGGCGGCGAGTGGGTCGGCGCCGCGTCCGGCGCGACCCTGGCCGTCGACAATCCTGCGACCGGCGCGATCATCGGCACGGTGCCCGACTGCGGCGAGGCCGATACGCAGGCCGCCATCGCCGCCGCCGAAGCCGCCTGGCCGGCCTGGCGCGCGCGCACCGCCGGCGACCGCGCCGCGCTGCTGGAGCGCTGGCATGCGCTGGTCATGGAAAACCTGGCCGACCTTGCCCGCATCATGACGGCCGAGCAGGGCAAACCGATTACCGAAGCAGAGGGCGAAATCCGCTACGCCGCAAGCTTCATCAAATGGTTCGCGGAAGAAGCCCGCCGCATCGACGGCGGCGTCATCCCCGCGCCCGAAGCCAATCGCCGCATCCTGGTAATGAAGGAGCCGGTCGGCGTGTCCGCCGCCATCACCCCCTGGAATTTCCCGGCGGCGATGATCACCCGCAAATGCGCGCCTGCGCTCGCAGCTGGCTGCCCGGTGGTGGTGAAGCCTTCCGAACTCACCCCCTATAGCGCGCTCGCCATGGCGAAGCTGGCGCAGGAGGCGGGCTTCCCCGCCGGCGTGTTCAACATCGTCACCGGCTTGCCAACCGCGATCGGCGGCGCGCTGACCGCGAGCCCCGTGGTGCGCAAACTGTCCTTCACCGGATCGACCCGGGTCGGCGCGCTACTGATGCGGCAATGCGCCGACACCATCAAGCGGGTGAGCTTCGAACTGGGCGGCAACGCGCCGCTGATCGTGTTCGACGATGCCGATCTCGACCTTGCCGTCGCGAGCGCCATGGTCAGCAAGTTCCGCAATGCCGGACAGACCTGCGTCTGCGCGAACCGCATCCTGGTGCAAGACGGCGTCTATGAAGCCTTCGCCGAAAAGCTCGCCAAGGCCGTGTCCGCGCTGAAGGTTGCGCCGGGCGACGAGGCGGGCAGCACGATCGGCCCGCTCATCAACGCCGCCGCCGTCGACAAGGTGAAGGCGCATGTCGACGATGCCCTGTCGCACGGCGCGAAGATTTTCGCCCAGGCACCCGAAGGCGCGACCGGCGATCGTTTCGCGACGCCTGTGGTGCTGACGGGCGCCACCCGCGCCATGCGACTTGCCGAGGAGGAGACGTTCGGCCCGGTCGCGCCGCTGTTCCGCTTCACCCATGAAGAGGAAGGGATCGCGCTCGCCAATGACACGAGCTACGGCCTGGCCAGCTATTTCTACACCGAAAATCTCCACCGCGCCTTTCGCGTGGCGGAGCGTCTGGAGGCGGGCATGGTCGCGCTCAACAGCGGTTCCATCGCGATGGAGGTCGCGCCCTTCGGCGGCATGAAGATGTCCGGCCTCGGCCGCGAAGGCGCCCATGCGGGGATCGAGGAATATCTGGAGACGAAGGCGTTCCACATTGCGGGGCTGAAACTTTAAAGCCTTCACTCCACGCGGTTCCATGTTCCTGCGCAGGCAGGAGCCCAGGTCGGCCGTCAGGACTGGGCTCCTGCCTTCGCAGGAGCACGCCGCGCAAAATCTTTCGGGAGTTTTTTCATGGCGAATATGCGCAACTACTCCATCTCCGTCATCCCTGGCGATGGCATCGGCAAGGAGGTCATGCCAGAGGGCATCCGCGTACTGGAGCGCGCCGCCAGCCTCTATGGCTTTTCCATCGAGCAGAAGTGGCATGATTTCGCCTGCTGCGACTATTATGCCAAACATGGCCAGATGATGCCCGACGACTGGAAGGCGCAGATCGGCAGTCCGGACGCGATCTTTTTCGGCGCGGTCGGCTGGCCCGATACGGTGCCCGACCATGTGTCGCTGTGGGGATCGCTGCTCCAGTTCCGGCGGGAATATGATCAATATGTGAACCTGCGCCCGGTGCGGCTGATGCCCGGCGTGCCCTGCCCGCTCGCGGGGCGCGAGCCGGGCGACATCGACTTCTGGGTCGTGCGCGAGAATACGGAGGGCGAATATAGCTCGGTCGGCGGCAAGATGTTCCCCGGCACCCCGCGCGAGGTCGTGATACAGGAAACGGTCATGACCCGCCATGGCACCGACCGGGTGCTCCGCTACGCCTTCGAACTGGCGGCGAAGCGCGAGCGCAAGCATCTGACCTCCGCGACGAAGTCCAACGGCATCGCCATCACCATGCCTTGGTGGGACGAACGCGTGGAGGAGATGGCGAAAAACTATCCCAGCGTCAGCCATGACAAATATCATATCGACATATTGACCGCGCAGTTCGTGCTGAACCCAGACCGCTTCGATGTGGTGGTGGCGTCGAACCTCTTCGGCGACATCCTGTCCGACCTGGGCCCCGCCTGCACCGGCACGATCGGCGTCGCGCCGTCGGGCAACATCAATCCCGACCGTACAGCCCCTTCGCTGTTCGAGCCGGTCCATGGCTCGGCACCCGATATCGCTGGCAGGGGGATCGCCAATCCCGTCGGTCAGATCTGGTCGGCGGCGATGATGCTGGAGCATCTGGGCGAAGCGGAGGCCGCCGCCGCGATCATGCGGGCGGTGGAGGCGGTGCTTGCCGAACCGGCGCTGCGCACCGGCGACCTCAAGGGCAAGGCGAACACGGTGGAATGTGGGAAGGCGGTTGCCGAGGCGCTTTCCTAGGTCGGGCGCTTCCCACCTTCCGGGGAGGGGCTTTAGGTGAACACATCACAGCAGAAAATGCCGCCCCCCTTCCCCAAAAAGCCACCACTCCACCATCGCCCTGCACAAATTGGCGCATCCGACCGCGCGCCGGGGATAGTCTCTCCCCTGCAACCACCACCGCGAGTTTCCTGATGACGCTGACTCCCAATCGGTCCCTGATCGACATCGACCGCGACCATCTGATCCATCCCGTCACCTCTTTCCGCGCCCATGAAGCGCGCGGCGCGACCCTGCTGCAGAGCGGCCAAGGCATGTGGCTGACGGATATGGACGGCAATCGGCTGCTCGATGCCTTTGCCGGGCTTTGGTGCGTCAATGTCGGCTATGGCCAGGACAGCATCGCCGAAGTCGCCGCCCAGCAGATGCGCCAACTGCCCTATGCGACCGGCTATTTCCACTTCGGGTCGGAGCCGGCCGTGCGCCTGGCGGAACGGCTGGTCGATCTGAGCCCCCGGGGCCTTGACCATGTCTATTTCACGCTGGGCGGATCCGACGCGGTGGATTCCGCGATCCGCTACATCGTGCATTATTACAATGCGATCGGCCGTCCATCGAAGAAGCAGTTCATCGCGCTCGACCGAGGCTATCATGGGTCCAGCACCACGGGCGCGGGCCTGACCGCCCTGTCGAACTTCCACCGCCTGTTCGACCTGCCTCATGCCTGGCAGCATCATATTCCCTCCCCCTATCCCTATCGCAGCGACCTTGCCGACGATGCCGCGATCATCGCCCGGTCGGTCCAGCAGTTGAAGGACAAGGTGGCCGAACTGGGCGCGGACAATGTCGCGGCCTTTTTCTGCGAGCCGATCCAGGGGTCGGGCGGGGTCATCGTGCCGCCCAGGGGCTGGCTCAAGGCCCTGCGCGACGCCTGCACGGAACTCGACATATTGTTCGTCGCGGACGAGGTCATCACCGGCTTCGGCCGCACCGGCCCGCTCTTCGCCTGCGATGACGAGGGCGTCGCCCCGGACCTCATGACCTTGGCGAAGGGTCTGACCTCTGGCTATGTGCCGATGGGCGCGCTGCTGATGTCGGACAAGGTCTATCAGGGCATCGCTGCGGGCGCCGCGCCCGAATTCGCGATCGGCCATGGCATGACCTATTCGGGTCATCCGGTGAGCGCGGCGGTCGGGCTGGAAGTGCTGCGGCTTTATACCGACGGCGGCATCCTCGCCAACGGCCAGAGCGTGGGCCGGCGCTTCGATGCCGGCCTCAAGACGATCGCCGACCATCCGCTGGTGGGCGACACGCGCGGGCGCGGCCTGCTCGGCGCGATCGAACTGGTGGCGGACAAGAAGAGCAAGGATCGCCTGGACCCCGGCCTCAAGATCCCCGACCGGCTGTTCGCGCAGGGCTACAGGAACGGGGTCATCTTCCGATCCTTTCCCGACAATATCATCGGGCTCGCCCCCGCTCTTTGCGCGTCGGACGAGGAGATGGACGAGATTTTCGCACGTATCCGAAAAACGCTCGACGACCTGTTGGAAGAAGCGGATATTCGGGCGGCGGTAAAATAAGAAACGGGGGAGCCATGCATATGTTGGGTGGGCCAAGACTGGACCGGATCGACCTCAAGATCCTGACGCAGCTTCAGCAATCGGGCCGCATCACCAATGTCGAGCTGGCCGACGCGGTGGGCCTGTCGCCCAGCCCCTGCCTGACGCGCGTCAAGCGGCTGGAGAAAGCGGGCTACATCACGGGCTATGGCGCGCAGATCAACCTGCACAAGCTGGGCGAATTCCTGACCGTCTTCACCGAAGTCACCCTGACCGAACATCGCGCGGGGGACTTTTCCCGTTTCGAAACCCGCATCCGCAAGCTGGACGAGATCGTCGAATGTCATCTCGTCAGCGGCGGCTATGATTATCTGCTGAAGTTCGTGACGCGCGGCGTCGCCCATTATCAGTCGATCATCGAAGGCATGCTGGAAAGCGATTATGGCATCGAGAAATATTTCAGCTATGTCGTGATCAAGTCTCCCTTCATCAAACATCATTATCCGATCCAGCATCTGTTCGGTGAGCAGAAATGATCGACGACCTGCTCGAACCCCTGATCGCCTTTCGCCGCGACATTCATCAGCATCCCGAACTCGGCTTTTGCGAGCATCGCACCGCCGGCCGGATCGCGGAGCAGCTGCGCGCCCTGGGTCTGGAGGTGCATGAGGGGATCGGCAGGACCGGCGTCGTCGCGGTACTCCGGAACGGCGCATCCGGACGCAGCATCGGCTTGCGCGCCGACATGGATGCGCTGCCGATCCAGGAACAGACCAACCTGCCCTATGCCAGCAGGACCGAAGGGACCTTCCATGGCTGCGGCCATGACGGCCATGTCACGATGCTGCTGGGCGCGGCGCAGCATCTGGCGCGCAGCCGCAATTTCGACGGCACCGTCAACTTCTTCTTCCAGCCCGCCGAGGAAGGCCAGGGCGGCGCGCGCGAAATGGTGCAAGAAGGGCTGTTCGACCGCTTCCCCTGCGACCGCGTCTTTGGCCTGCACAATTGGCCCGACCTGCCGGCCGGCACCATCGCGACCCGCCCCGGCCCGATCATGGGCGCGGCCGACAAGTTCGAAATCACGCTGGAAGGGCGCGGCGGCCATGCGGCGATCCCGCAGGACACGCCGGACGCCATCCTTGCGTCGGCCAGCCTGGTGCAGCAGCTCAACAGCATCGTCGCCCGCCGCATCGCGCCGACCGCTTCAGCCGTGCTGTCGATCACCCAGATCCATGGCGGCCATACCCACAATGTCATCCCCGCCGAGGTGAAGGTCGCGGGCACGGTGCGCACCTTCGACCCCAAGGTGCAGGATCTGATCGAAGCGGCGATCCGCCAGATCGCCGCCGGCGTCGCGATCGCCAATGATGTGGCGGCGACCGTCGACTATCAGCGCTATTATCCCGCGACCATCAACGACCCCGAGGCCGCACGGGAAGCGCTGGCGGCCGCCGCAACGGTCGGCCATGCCCAACTCGCGCCGGAACCCGCCTTCACTTCGGAAGACTTCGCCTTCATGCTGCAGGCATGTCAGGGCGCCTATATCTGGCTTGGTCAGGCAAAGCCCGAAGGCGCCGTCCCGCTGCACAATCCGCATTATGACTTCAATGATGATGTGCTGGGACTTGGTATCCGCCTGCATGTCGCGCTGGTGGAGCAGCATCTGGCGCGGCCCTAAACGGTGGGCGCTACGCCCGCGAGCGGGAACTCATTTCAAGACGCCACTCGCGGGGACGAACGGCTAAAGGCTGAAGCCGAAACCGATCACCGCCATGGTCGTCTGCAAGGCTTCGCCCTGGGCGCGCCCGAGATCGCGGCTGTCGGCCAGCAGCCGCTCATGTGCGACGCCCAGATAGCCGTTCACCTTGTCGTTCAGCTTCAGCCGCAGGCGGATCGACGCCTGGGCATCCGTCAGTCCCGCGCCCAGGCCATCTGCCTCGTCGCGTTGCGCCGACCAGGCGATTTCGCCGCGCGGTTCCAGATAGAGACGGTCGGTGAGAGGCAACTGGTAGATGAGCTTGCCGTTGCCGGTCAGCTGTCCATCGTCGGAGAGGAAAGCGAAACTTTCCCAGCTGAGCCGGCTGCCCACCTGTCCCTGCGCGCCCAGCACCGCATAGCTGGCGTGCGGATGGGGGCGGAATTCATGGCGCACGCCCACCAGCAGCACGGCATTGCCGCCGATCGCGCGCGAATAGAGGAGCCTGGCCTGCACATCGTCCATTCGCGTGCCGACTTCGCCGCCTCCCTCGATCATCAGCACCGCCTGGTCGGTGGTGTTGCCCCATGCGAAGCTGCCATCCCAGAAGACGCGATCGCTGCCCCTGCTCTCACGCAGTTCGATGAGGTCGAAGCCGCCACTGAGCACTGGGCGATCATCCTCGGCAGGCGCCTGGGCCAAGGCCGTGCCACTGGCCGACAGCACGCCGAAAAAGAGCGAAAGGCCGATAAGGGCGGTGCGCACGTATCTGTCCTGGTCCGTTTGTCTGTACCAGGAGAGACTAGGCATTGGCGGGCGGCGCTTGCGCGCGAACTGGCAACGCCGCGCCGCCGATCATGACAAGATGGCGCGGGATCGCGGCAGATCGTGCCGCCCGCCGATTTCAGAACCAGAAACGCACGCCCATGACGACGCTGGCGGCCGAGGCATCTTCCCCTTCGGCCCGCGCGAAACGGGCGGTGTCGCCGAGCTTGCGCTCCCAATTGACGCCGACATAGGGCGCGAACTCCCGGGCAAACTCATAGCGTAGCCGCAGGCCCAGTTCGATGGTGGAGAGACCCGATCCGATGCCCAGCTCCGGCACGTCCTGGGCGGCGATATTCACTTCGGCCGCCGGTTGCAGGATCAGGCGCTGGGTGATGCGCTGGTCATAGCTGCCTTCCAGCCGCAGATGTGCGTCGCCCTTGTCGGACAGGAAAGCCTGGGCGCTGACCTCGAACCAATAGGGGGCGAGGCCCTCTATTCCGACCACCGCATAGCTGCGCTGCGGATCGGGCCGGATATCGTGTCGGACGCCTGCTTCGAGGTTGAACCAGGGATCGATCGCCCGGCTGTAGAGCGCCTGCACCTCCGCGCTTTCCAGCCGGCCGCCGATCTTGCCCTCGCCTTCGGTCTTGAAGGCGAGGCGGTTGATGTCGCCCCCGATCCAGCCTTCGCCTTCCCAATGATAGCCGTCCGCGCCCTTGCCCATCCGATATTCCAGCCGGTCGAGCATGAGCTGGGAAAAGGTCATGTCGCCATTTTCCTTCAGCATGGCGGCGCGGGCGCGCGCCATCTCGGCCGGTCTGTAATAGGCTTCGGCAGCATGGTCGGTGGGGACGGCGGGCGCCACGCCTTGGGGGATGGCATCGTCAGCCGGTGCCATGCTGTGTCCGGCATGGGGATTGTCAGCAGCCGGCGCATCCTCGACCGGGCCCTGGTGCGCCGAATGATCCTCCTGCTGCGGCATGGCCATGGCGCCATGATCCATATGGTCATGATCCATGTCCTGGGCCATCGCCGGGAGGGCGGCGGAGGCCAGGAGCAGCCCAGCGAGCGAGAGGATGTTCCTCATGCCGCCTCTCCTTCATGCCGGACGGTGACGACGCGCATCATCCCGGCATGCATGTGCATCAGCATGTGGCAATGGAAGGCCCAATCCCCCAGCGCGTCGGCGGTGAGGTCGAAGCTGACCTTTCCGCCCGGCAGCACGTTCACCGTATGCTTCACCGGATCATGCTCGCCCGCGCCTGTCACGAGCTGGAAGAAATGGCCGTGAATGTGGATCGGATGCGGCATCATCGTGTCGTTGATGAGGTTCACGCGCACCCGCTCCATATGGCGCAACGCGATCGGGTCGGCCCCATCCGACAGCTTCAGCCCGTCGAAGGACCACATATAACGTTCCATGTTCGCGGTCAGGTGAATGTCGAGCGTGCGGGTGGGGGTGCGCTTGTCCTTGAAGGGCTCCAACGACTTGAGGTCCGCATAGGTCAGCACCCGATGATCGACATTTTCCAGGCCCGTCGGCCGATCGCCCGTGCGGTCCGCCGGCATGGGCGACAAGGTTGCGACCCCCGGCCTCATCTTCACCTGCGGCGCGACGGAGGGATCGCGCATCTTCATCGAATGACCGCCCATGCTTTCATTGGCCGGCTGGCTGAGATCGATGACGCCGCCCTGGCCCATATCCATGCCGGACATGTCCATGCCCATGTCCTTCATGCCCAGCAGCGGCCGCTGGCGGACGGCCGGCACCTCCGCTGCCATGCCCATGCCCATGCGCGGCGCCAGCGTGGCGCGGACCAGCCCCGACCGATCGATCGCCTCGGCAATCAGCCCATAGGCCTTTGCTTCGGCCGGGCGCACCAGCAGGTCATAGGTTTCGGCGATGCCGATCTGGAATTCGTCGGTTTCGACCGGCTGCACATGCTGGCCGTCGCACTGGACGACGGTCATCCCCAGCCCCGGCAGCCGCACGTTGAAATTGGTCATGGCCGACGCATTGATGATGCGCAGCCGCACCGTCTCGCCGGGCGTGAAGAGGCCGGTCCAATTCTCCGCCGTGCCATGGCCATTGACGAGGAAGCTGTAGGTGGAGCCGGTCACGTCAGAAATATCGGTGGGGTCCATCCGCATGGCGCCCCATTCGAGGCGCTCTTTCGCGCTCTGGTCCTTGCCCGCCAGCAACCCTGCCAGCGTCTGCCGCTGCATGTTGAAATAACCGCCCGACTGCTTGAGGCGCTTCAACAGGATATGCGGATGGATCGGGCTCCAGTCCGACAGGATGATCACATGCTCGCGCGTGGCCTGGACCGGATCGACGCCGGCCGGATCGATGACGATCGGCCCATAATGGCCGACCGCCTCCTGCATGCCGGAATGGCTGTGATACCAGTAGGTCCCCGACTGGCGGATCGGGAATTCATAGGTGAAGGTTTCGCCCGGCCCGATGCCGGGGAAGCTCACCCCCGG
>DATEJA010000093.1:0-6503 GCA_035278405.1 Sphingobium sp.
TGGATGGTGAGGGCGTCCGTCACCTTCCAGCTGAGCTGGCCATAGAGCGCCGCGCTCTCGCTCTTGAGCCATTGCGTGTTGGTGGCGGTCAGGCCCGCCAGCGTCGCCGGCTTGTTGGCGGCGTTGTTGGGATCGGTCGAAGGCGCGAGGCTCCATTTGGCCGCCGCGCTGCCCTGCTGCTCGGTGCCCTGGGTGTCGATCCGCTGCTTGAAGCCGAACAGGCCGACCACGAAGTCGATCTTCTCGCTGGAATAATTGTAGCGGAATTCCTGGCTATACTGGTCCTGTTGCGAGGGGTTCTGCGACTTGGACACGATCGGCAGGCCGGTGAAGTCGCGGTCGTTCGCCGGCTTCCAGTCCCAGAAGCGCCAGGCGGTGACCGATGTCAGCGTGCCCGGCCCGACATTCCAGATCGCCTTGGCCGACACGCCGCCAATCTTGTTGCCGGCATTGAGTTCGCTGTCGAGATCGGTCAGCCGGTCATAGGGATTGCGGCTGGGGACGACATAGCCCTGCGCGGCGGCGAGGGCGTCATATTGGCGGTTGAGCGGGCGCTGCGTCGTGCCGACACGCACGAACACGGTGCCGCAACATTCGGGGTCCTGCCGGCTATAGTCGCCCGACAGGGTGATGCTGAAATCGTCATTGGGCTTGAACAGCAACTGGCCGCGAATACCCAGATTGTCCTGCTCGTTGATCCAGCGGCGGGTGGTCACATTGTAGATGGTGCCACGGCGGCTGGTCGTCGCGACCGCGATGCGCGCGGCGAGCGTGTCCGACAGCGGGCCCGAAATCGCGGCCTTGGCCTGCTTGTAGTTCAGATTGCCGGCGGTCAGCTCGGCGCGGCCTTCGAAATCGAAGGTCGGCTGGTTGGTCGTGATGTTGATCGCGCCCGCCGTCGTGTTCTTGCCATAGAGCGTGCCCTGCGGGCCGCGCAGCACCTCGACCTGGTTGACGTCGAGGAAGTCGAAGGTCGCGGCGGCGACGCGCGAATTATAGACATCGTCGACATAGATGCCCACGCCCTGCTCGAACCCGTCGCTGGTCAGGCCGAACGGCACGCCCAGGCCCCGGATGTTGACCGAGGTGTTGCGCGGATTGGTGGTATAGACCTGCAGCGTCGGCGCCAGCTGCTGGAGCTTGACGACGTTGAAATTGCCGGTGGCTTCGATGCTGTCGCCCTTCACCACGGAAATTGCCAGCGGCACTTCCTGCGCGGTTTCGGCGCGGCGGCGGGCGGTGACGATGATGACTTCGCCGCGCGGGCTGGTCTGGTCGGCCGCGTCAGCGGTATCCGCAACGGGTGGAGGAACGTCCTGCGCATGAGCGCTGGACGCGATGATGGATGCGCCCGCCACGCCGGCGAGCAACAGAAAACGCGCAATCATGATGATTCCCCTTCCGGAGGTCCGGTGAATGTTGATCGCGACTTTTCCGGTGCGTCCGGTCAAAGCCGATGGTCTGGGAATGGTGTTCGGACAGTCAGCGGCCCACCCCCTGCCGCCTGATAGTCACCGCCTGTCCGGCGGCTTGTTCTTGCAACCCCTGTTCGCCTCTTGCCCGTTCAGGCGCTGAGGCGGGTCTTCTCCGTCACGTCGATCTGCACGACGCGGGCGTCATGCACGGTCAAGGTGATCGAACCGAAACGCAGCGCTTCAAGAACGCCGCGAACCTTTTCGATGCTGACGGCGATGTCGTGGCGCTGGCCGTCCGTGCGGCCGTTGCGCGCAAATTCGATCGGTCGATTGTCACTCATAAGCACCTCTTGCGGCCGCTTTTATCTCAACTGTTTTAATAGACAAAAAAGCAAATATTGAGGGCACGCAAGTTTGTCTTGTCGCGCCCCATGGGTCAGCCGATCAGGCGCATCGCCTCCAATCTCCGGTCGCTCTGCGCCAGGGGGATGGCCGGGCGCATCTGGCGCATGGCCGACGCCTGCTCATGCGCATTGTCGACCAGCCGTTCCAGCAGCGCCTGGCCGAAACCCCATTCGCCCAGGCCCGCATCCGCGTTGATATGGCCGCTGAACCCGGCGTCGACGAAGCTGCTTCCCCAATTTTTGGCGATGCTGTGGGCGCGTTCGAAGAAGATATAGGGGTCGTTGCGGCTGGCCACGACGATCGAGGGGAAGGGGAGTTGGGCGCGGGGCGTAGGGCCAAAGCCGCCGATCGTCTCGGGCGTTTCCATCCGGTCGCAATCGGGCGGCGCGACCAGCAGCGCGCCCGTCACCGGCCAGCCATAGGCCTGGCTCTGGAGGGCACCCCACCAGGCGACCGCAAGGCAGCCCAGGCTGTGCGCGGCAAGTATGATCGGCCCGTCCGCCTGGCGGATGGCCGCGTCCAGCCGCGTCACCCAGGCATTGCGGCTGGGGCTGGCCCAGCTGCCCAGGTCAACGCGCTGGCAATCGCCGCGCCGCTCTTCCCACAGCGTCTGCCAATGGCCCACGCCGCTGTTGTTGAGACCCGGTATGGTGAGCACGACGGGTTGGCGCGCGTCCAGATGTCCGAATCGCTGCATAGTCAGATCCTCATCCTCATTCAGGCAGCAAAATAATTCTATTCTTTAGGTAGACAATCGTCGAGCGCCCAAATGTGTCGAAATTTGGGCGACCGGATTCATCGGAGGTTCAGCAACGGAAAAGGACCGCCGACGCCTGCCGGTGGCCCTTCTTCTCGTCGTCATGCCGAACATGTTTAGCTGCGCTGGCCTGCGGCTCAGCATCCGGGTCAGCCGGCAGGGCAGGCACTCACCAGGGATAGATCAGCCCATAATATTGGAAGACGCTGCGCCCATAGGCGTCGTTATAATCCGGCTCCTCGCCCGGCAAATGGCTTGGCGCCTGGTCCAGCGTCTCCTTGTCGAGGTCGACGACATAGCCGCCCTTGTCGGTGTCATAGTTCAGCATCGACCAGGGCAACGGATAACGTTCATGCCCCATGCCCAGGAAACCGCCGAAGGACAGCACGGCGTAGCGCACTTGGCCGCTCCTCTTGTCCACCATGAAGTTGGAGATATGGCCCAGCCGTTCGCCGGCGCGATTGTAGACGACCGTGCCTTCGACTCGATCCGATGCGATCAGGTCGCCGGGATTTTCGACTGTCGGGTCCGTCATTGTCACTCTCCTGCGAAAAATTCGCGCTATGCTGATGAAACAGAGGAGCACAGGCGGGGTTCCCCTTGGCGAGCGTGAGGAGGATGAGATGAAAATCAATCGCAGCGGTTCGGCGGTGTGGAGCGGCGGCCTGAAGGACGGGAAGGGCGCAATCTCGACCCAGAGCGGCGCGCTCGACGCGCATCCCTATGGCTTTGCGATGCGGTTCGAAGGCGTGCCGGGCACCAATCCCGAAGAACTGGTCGCCGCCGCCCATGCGTCCTGCTTCACCATGGCGCTGTCGCTGATCCTGGGCGAGGCGGGGCTGACCGCGGACAAGATGGAAACGAACGCGGTGGTGACGCTGGAACAGCAGGAGGGCGGCTTCGCGATCACCGCCAGCAAGCTGACGCTGCGCGCGAAGATCCCGGGCGCGAGCGACGAGATGTTCCAGGACCTGGCGGCCAAGGCGAAGGCGAACTGTCCGATCTCCAAGCTGCTGAACGCGGACATCAGCCTGGACGCCGAACTGCTAGGCTGAGGCGGACCGCCTGGCGTGGGCATGTTCGCGCCAGGCGATATAGAGGCCGCTGGCGATGATGAGCGCGGCGCCGACCCAGGTCGTCGCCATCGGCCAGTCGCCCCACAGCGCCCAGCCGAGCAGGGCGGTCCACAGCACCGTGCTATAGTCCATCGGCAGCACCAGCGAGACCGGGCCCCATCGCAGCGCGCCGGTCAAGCAGAGCTGGGCGATCCCGCCGAAGACGCCGATCAGCAGCAGCAGGCCCCAGGTCGCGGCATCATGCGCCTGGCCGAAGAAGAGCATGGCAAGGCCGAGCGGCGGCAGCGACAGCAGGGTGAACCAGAAGACGATCACGCCGGCATTTTCGGTGCGCCCCAGTTCGCGCAGCACCAGGCTGACGCTGGCGGTCACCAGCGCGGCGGCGACCGCGACCGCGACGCCGACCGGCGGGAAGTGGCTGCTGTCGGGCCGGATCATGATGAGCACGCCCAGGAAGCCGATCGCGACCGCGCTCCAGCGGTGGATGCCGGTGGGTTCCTTGAGGATCAGCGCCGACAGGATCGTGCCGAAGATCGGCATGGTGAAGCCGATCACCGCCGCTTCGGCCGGCGGCAGCAGGATGTAGGAGAGGAAATTGAGCGTCATGCCGACAAGGCCCAGCACCGTGCGACTGGCATGGGTGCCGATCCGCCCGGTGCGGATCGACCGCACGCCGCTGGTGGTGGCGATCCAGGCAAAGATGACCGGCAGCGCCAGCGCCTGGCGATAGAAAAGCGATTCCACGACATGGACGCCATGCCGGTCGGCGAGGCGCACCGTCACGAACATCACCGACAGGCAGATGACGGCGAGCAGCCGCAAGCCAATGGCCAGGAAAGGACGATGCGGACGGGCAAGGGAAGCGGCAGGCACGAAGGCCCCCTTAGGGACTAAGCGGCGCGGATTGAAGAGGGGGTATTCGGCGCCCGAATCCAAGGTTCTTCATATCGCGCTCGTCACCCCGGGCTTGACCTATAGACAAGCCTCGAGAAACGGCTGGTCGAACCCGAACTGCCGCGCCTTGTCGAGCGTATAGGGACGCAGCCCCATCGACCGATATTCGCCGACGATCTTCCCGCTGTCATCCTCGTCATGATATTCGAACTTGAACAGTTCCTGCGTGACGATGACGTCGCCTTCCATGCCGATGACTTCGGTCACGTTGGTCACGCGGCGCGAGCCATCGCGCAGGCGCTTGACCTGCACGATCAGGTCGACCGAGTCGGCGATCTGCTTGGAAATGGCTTCCTTGGGGATCTTGATGTCGCCCATCAGGATCATATTCTCCATACGCCCCAGGCACTCGCGGGGCGAGTTGCTGTGGAGCGTGCACATGGAGCCGTCATGGCCCGTGTTCATCGCGGCGAGCAGGTCGAAACATTCCGCGCCACGAATTTCGCCCAGGATGATGCGGTCGGGCCGCATACGCAGCGCGTTCTTCACGAGGTCGCCGATGGTGATCGCGCCCTGGCCTTCCAGGTTCGGCGGGCGGGTTTCCAGCGGCAGCCAGTGCGGCTGCTGCAGCCGCAGTTCGGCCGCGTCCTCGATGGTCAGCACGCGTTCGCCCGGGTCGATCATCTTGGACAGGGCATTGAGCATGGTCGTCTTGCCCGAGCCCGTGCCCCCTGAAATCACGATGTTGAATCGGCAGGCGCCCGCGATCTTGAGCGCGGTCGCCATCTTCGTGCTCATCGCCCCCCATTGGGCGAGCATGTCGATGGTGATCGGCTTGGCGGAAAATTTACGGATCGAGATGGCGGTGCCGCGCAGCGAGAGCGGCGGCACGATCACGTTCACACGGGAACCGTCGGGCAGGCGGGCGTCGGCCAGCGGCGTCGTCTGGTCGACGCGGCGGCCGACCTTGTTGACGATGCGCTGCGCGATCTGGAACAGATGCTCCTCGTCGCGAAACTTGATCGGCGCGATCTGCAGCTTGCCCTTCTTTTCGATATAGGTCTGCTCGGGGCCGTTGACCATGATGTCGGTCACGTCCGGGTCGGACAGCAATTCCTCCAGCGGGCCAAGGCCAAGCAGCTCGTCGACCAGCACCTTTTCCAGCGCGAACTGCTCGCGCCGGTTGAGGGTGAGCTTCAGTTCGGCGAGCACCTCCATGATGATCGGCCGGAATTCCTCGGCCAGTTCATCCTTGCTCAGCGTCGCGGCGGCTTCCGGATCGACGCGTTCCAGCAGGCGGGGGAGGACCTGTTCCTTGATCTTGTGGACCGACGCTTCGAAGCCCTGCGGCCCGGCCTGGGGCAGATGCTCGGCATTGGCGCGCTCGGACAGGCGGGCCATCGCGTCGCTGTTGCGCTGAAGCTGGCTGGTCGGCGCCGACAGCGGATCGACGGGCGTTTCGGCCGGCAGCGGCGCCATGTCGAGCGGTGGAAACTGTTCGCCGCCACGTCCCTCTTCGCGGGGCGCACCGCCCTGCATCGGTCGAGCCACGCCAAAGCCCGGCTTGATGCCGGCAGGTCCATTCTTCCGTCCAAACGCGCTCATGATTCTCCGCCGGAATGTCTCGATCGGCCCAGCCAACCACAAAGAGGCCGATCAACTATGGCTGGAAATGGTGAATAGGCCGGAAACTTTGATAAAAGCCTAATGTGTGGCCAAGTGAGGCGCGCGGCTAAAATGAGACCAGAAAAAGAAAAGGCCGCCATTCCCCGGGGAAGGCGGCCTTTTCGGGAGGATGATTGTAGCGGGGGCTGGGGCTCAGCCAGCATGCTCCGCAAGGACGGTCAGGCCCTTTTCATTGACCTCGGCGAAGCCCCCGCGCACCGGGATGACTTCGGGCGCGGCGCCGGCCGCGCTGAAGATCTGGATCGCGCCGTCGCGGACGGTCGACATGAA
>DATEJA010000094.1:0-2860 GCA_035278405.1 Sphingobium sp.
GGTCGGACGCCTCGGCCAGGCCGCCGAAATCGCGCGCGGCGTGGCGTTCCTGTGCAGCGACGACGCCGCGTTCATCACCGGCAGCACGCTTTCCATCAATGGCGGCCAGCACATGTATTGATCGGGCGCGCCCGGCTCCCCCTGACATTATTTGCGAGTGCGACCCGGAGTTTCTTCCAGGAACTCTGCCTTGGGCTGGCGGCAACGCCAGCCCAATTTTTTTAGCCGGGGGTTTTGGGAGAGGTTCCGAGGGCGGATGGCCATTCCCCGCTGCGGGCTGAGCCCAGATTATCGCGCAGAGGCGCGGAGGCGCGGAGCAGAAGAGGCGCGGAGAAAATCCTCTGCGCCTCGGCGCGATAATCTTCGCTGGAGAGCGGGACTTCGGATCCGATCCGTTCGCTTCGAACGGAGGGCGAGCGAACGGGCGCTTGGCGCTGGCTCGCGCCCCCTCAGCCTCATCAGTTAGAGTCTGGCCCGATGAGGGTTAAGCTCAGCCAGCTCCGGCGAAGGCGCCCGACGGGACCAGAGGCTCATGAGAGCCCGGTTCACACGTCGGACTGGGTTCCTGCCTTCGCAGGAACACGCCCCACCAGAACGCCCGCCTGCCCGCTTATCGCGGGAGGTCGCTGACCCCCATCAGGTGCAGGTCGACCGCGCGGGCGCATTGGCGGCCTTCGCGGATCGCCCAGACGACCAGCGACTGGCCGCGCCGCATGTCGCCGCAGGCGAAGACATCCGACTGGCTGGTTGCATAGTCCGCCATGGTGGCCTTCACATTGCCGCGCGGGTCCAGTTCCACGCCGGACTGTTCGACCATGCCGGCCTTGCGCGGGCCGACAAAGCCCATGGCGAGCAGGACCAGGTCCGCCTTCAGCTGGAACTCGCTGCCGGGGACTTCCTGCATCTTGCCGTCGACCCATTCGACGCGCACACATTCCAGCGCCTCGATCTGGCCGTTCTGGCCGATCGCCCGGTTGGTGGTGACGGCCCAGTCGCGATCGCAGCCTTCCAGATGCGAGGAGGAGGTGCGCAGCTTCAGCGGCCAATGCGGCCAGCTCAGCGCCTTTTCTTCCTTCTCGGGCGGCTTGGGCATGATTTCCAGCTGCGTGACCGACGCCGCGCCCTGGCGGTTGGAGGTGCCCACGCAGTCGGAGCCAGTGTCGCCGCCGCCGATGACGACGACATGCTTGCCCTTGGCCGACAGGGTGCCGCGCGGCGCGGCGCGCAGTTCATCGTCGCCCGCATTGCGCTTGTTCTGCTGGGTCAGGAACTCCATCGCCAGACGGACGCCCGCCAGTTCGCTGCCCGGAATGTCGAGCGTGCGCGGCTGTTCCGCACCGCCCGCCAGCACGACGGCGTCGTAATTGCTGCGCAGCGCCTCCATCGAGATGGCGACGCCGACCTCGGTCGAGGTTTTGAATTCCACCCCTTCCGCTTCCATCTGCTGGGCGCGGCGGTTGATGAGGTGCTTTTCCATCTTGAAGTCGGGGATGCCGTAGCGAAGCAGGCCGCCGACGCGGTCATTCTTTTCGAACACGGTCACGGTATGGCCGGCGCGGGCCAATTGTTGCGCGCACGCAAGGCCGGCCGGGCCGGAGCCGACGACGGCGACGCGCTTGCCGGTCTTGCGCGCCGGAACCTGCGGTTCGATCCAGCCCTCGCGCCAGCCGCGATCGACGATCTCGCACTCGATCGACTTGATCGTGACCGGCGTGTCGATGATGTTGAGCGTGCAGCTCGCTTCGCACGGCGCGGGGCAGACGCGGCCGGTGAATTCCGGGAAATTGTTGGTGCTGTGCAGCGTCTCCAGCGCCGTCTTCCAGTCATCCTCATAGACCAGATGGTTCCAGTCCGGGATGATGTTGTTCACCGGACAGCCATTGTGACAGAAGGGGATGCCGCAGGCCATGCAACGCGCGGCCTGATCGCGGATTTCTTCCTTCGCCAGCGGGACGATGAACTCGTTCCAATGCTTCAGACGCTCCTCGGGCGCGGTGTAGCTGCGGTCCTTGCGCTCGACCTCGAGGAAACCTGTGGGCTTGCCCAAACTCTTTCTCCAAACTTCTCTTGTTTCGCCGTGGAAAAGGGGGCGAGTGCATCGCCCCCCAGCGGCTACTCGGCCGCCACGGGGGCTACGGCCTGTCGTTCATTCTCAAGGCTCTGCAAGGCCCGGCGATAGTCCTTCGGCATGACGCGGACGAACTTCGCCAGCGATCCTGCCCAATCGTCCAGAAGCGCGGCGGCGCGTTCTGATCCGGTGTGGAGCTTGTGCCGCTCCAGCAGGATGCGCAGGCGATCGGCGTCATGGCGGAGCATGTCGCCCATGCCCCAATCCTGCACGTCGACGCCGCGCTGCAACGGCCGGCCGAGGCCGTCGTCATCGGACGCCGTCGCGGGGACGGCTTCGACCTCGACCATCGCGGCGTTGACCTTCGAGCGGAAGCTGCCGTCCGGGTCATAGACATAGGCGATGCCGCCCGACATGCCCGCCGCGAAGTTGCGGCCGGTCTGGCCCAGCACGACGACCACGCCGCCGGTCATATATTCGCAGCCATGGTCGCCCACGCCTTCGACCACCGCGATCGCGCCCGAGTTGCGGACCGCGAAACGCTCGCCGGCGACGCCCCGGAAGAAGGCTTCGCCCGCGATCGCGCCGTAGAGCACGGTGTTGCCGACGATGATATTGTCGGTCGGAACCCGCTTCGCCTCCGCCGGCGGACGCACGATGATGCGGCCGCCCGACAGGCCCTTGCCGACATAGTCGTTGGCATCGCCCGTCAGGTCCAGCGTCACGCCATGCGCCAGGAAGGCGCCGAAGCTCTGGCCGGCAACGCCCGTCAGCTTCACCGCGATACTGTTG
>DATEJA010000095.1:0-31153 GCA_035278405.1 Sphingobium sp.
GTCATGACGCCTGCTGGTCAGCTTCCGGATTGCGCCGGACTATGACCAAAGGCCTATTGCCTGTGTATAGGAAGCCAAAAGAAAAGGTTAACTTCAACATTGTTAACTTCGATTCATGATGCCAGGGCGGGACAAAATATAATAATTCACCAATATTCATGGTTAATGTCCCAATATGGAACGGCATCTGTTCAGTTTGGAGCGGACTGCTTCTGAAAGGTTGATGCTATCCTGTGGCGACGTCCCGACAGGCGAAGGCTGTTCGCTCTGCCGTTGACGGGGATGGTGAAGGGCATCGCCAATGCGCGCTTGTGTCGGATCGCTGCGCTGGTTATTAGGCGGCCTGAAGCATAAGTCACGGGCTGTCGACGGTTTAAGTGCGGGAGCCTCTCGAGTCGGAGAGCCAGATGGCATCGGTCCTGAATTCCGATAAAGACGGCCATAATCCGCCGAAATCGGCTATAATACTTCCCCCCGACTATCGTCCTTCCCCTGAGGAAGAGTTCATGAATCCGCTACAGCTGGAATATTTCCGGCAGCGGTTGTGGGACTGGAAGAAGCAGATACTGGCCGAGGCGGAAGGCACGCTGGCGGTATTGCAGAATGAACCGCTGCGCGAGCCCGACCTTAACGACCGCGCGTCGAGCGAGACCGACTGGTCGATCGAACTGCGCACCCGCGACCGCCAGCGCAAGCTGATTTCCAAGATCGACGCCGCGCTCCGCCGCATCGACGAGGGCGAATATGGCTATTGCGAGGTGACGGGCGAGCCGATCTCGCTCGGCCGGCTGGAAGCGCGGCCGATCGCCACCATGACCGTCGAGGCGCAGGAACGGCATGAGCGGCAGGAAAAAGTGTCGCGCGACGATTAACGCTTTGTCCATCGATCCCTGCCACTGTTGTGGAAAATAACGGGAAATCGCAAGGCTTTGGACATGGATAGCGAACAGGATATGGTGGAACGGGGCCCCGCCCGGTCGGGACCGCGCGACAGCCTCTTCCTGCTGACGACGCTGAAGACGGAGGAGGGCATGGCGCTGGGGCGCGCCCGTGTCCGCAACCTGTCCGCCACCGGCCTGATGGCCGATTGCGAGCGTGCCGTGCCCGCCGGCACCCGCATCATCCTGGAATTGCGCGGCGTCGGGCAAGTCCGCGGCAGCATCGTCTGGTCGCGCGAGGACAAGATCGGCGTCGCCTTCGACGAGGAGATCGACCCGCAACTTGCGCGCAAGCCGGTCGCTTCCGAAGGCGCGCGCCGCTCCACCCCCGCCTATCTGCACCTGCATCAGCGCAATCGCTGACCCGCGTCCAGCCATCCCCCTGACAAGAAAATGCCCCGCTGGCGGATGTCGCCATCGGGGCTTTCGGTCGGCTTGCCGCCGGTCCGGCGGGGAGGGGCCGGGACGGCTGATCACTCATCCCTCCCAGGCCCTTCGCCAGTCTGCCGGAGCGTCAGTTCCGCGCCGTCATTTCTTCCTTCAGCCGCAGTTTCTGCTTCTTGAGCGAGGCGACCAGGATCGCGTCAGGCATGGGCCGACTCGTTTCCGCCTTGATTCTTGCCTCAAGCCCTGCGTGCTTGGCTGAAAGAGCTGAAATGTGGCTATTTTCCATGACATTCTCCTTACGAGGGTGATGGACGAGCGAGTAGATCATGATTCCCCTTGCTTGTCTTCGCGCGATTCGCGCTTTGCGACGGGACGCGTTCAAAATTGCGATGGCCCGAAGCGGCGCGGCGGGTTATCAAGGGTTAGTCTGGAACAGCGCCTGGGAAAGTGAGTTCGGTGAGCCGGGAAGACATCATGCGTCGGCTGGAACTGCTGCGAATCGAGCATCGCGATCTCGACAGCGCCATCGCCGCCCTGGTCGACAGCGGATCGGGCGACCAGATGCAGGTTGCCCGGCTGAAAAAGCGCAAGCTGCGGCTACGCGACGAAATCGCCCTGCTGGAGGACCAGCTGGTTCCCGACATCATCGCCTGATTCCTGTTCCTGCGACTTTCGTGGTTAACCGCCGGCCAAAGCGGCCCTGAATGGGACATTCCACCGTTCCACGGCCGCAATGGGCCTGACAGGACGGGGCTTTTGTGCCACTCATCATGGCCATGTCCCGCGCCATACCTTTAGATCGTGGCCTGCATCGCCGCCTGGTCGACGGCCTTTATCTCGAAGCCATGGTCATGGCCGACGAGGCGCGCGCCTATTTCGACATGGGCGAGAGTGCCGAGCCCGAGCTGGAGGACCCGCTGCGTCGTGTGTCCTTCGCCTGTGAATCGCTGAAGGTCACGACCCGGCTGATGCACATCATCGCCTGGCTGCTGAGCCAACGGGCGTGGCAGCGCGGCGAGATTGCCGACGCGGACCTGGCCGACGAGAAATATCGGCTCGGCCGCGCCGCCAACACCGTGCCGGATGTGGCGGCGAGCTTCCCCTTCGCCGCCCGCGCCCTGATCGAGGCGAGCCAAGATCTCTACGATCGCGTCGCCCGGCTGCAGGACCGGATGGACGGCATGGCGCGCAGCCGCGTCCAGGGCGAAGGCGGACCTGCGCGCGCCCTGATGGAGCGGCTCAACACGGCCTTTTGATCGTCTCCCGCGCGTTCCCTCCTGGCCGTTCCCCGGCGAAGGCCGGGGCCCAGCTCCAACCTCGCCTCCTGTTCCCCCGCCTTCGCCGGGGAACAGCGCAGTCCAGTCCCCCCGCGCGCATCCGGGCTGGCGCTTTCCGCCCGACTTGGGCTAGACCATTGATATGAACATCGCTTTGCGGAGCAAAAGCCGCATTTCAGGCATTCCGCAAGCTGCCCGGCTATTCTGCGCGCCGCTGCTGCTGCTCGCGCATCCCGTCGATGCGCAAACGCCCGTGCCCCCCGCCGATGGCGTGGGCGAGGATCGGCCGCTGGACCCCATGCCCGACATGGGCGTCGACTGGCCCGACATGGGCCAGCCAGACGTCGCGGCGCCGCTGCCGCCCGATCCTGTCGAACAGGCGCTGCCCGACACCGGCCAGAGCGCGGAAGACAGCGCGATCGACAGCGCCGAAGCGGCCGCTGACGCCACGGCCGAATTCGCCGACACCGGGGAAGAACGGCGCTACACCCTGACGCTCGGCGGCATCGACGCCATCATCGACCCGCAGTTCACCAGCCGCTTCAACCAGCTGTCGGTGCTGCATGAGGGGGAGGGCAAGCCCGCCAACCTCGCCCAGATCAACCGCCGCATCAAGGAAGACAGCGAGCTGCTGGACCGGCTGCTGCGCGCCAAGGGCTATTATGCCGCGCGCATCCGCAGTTCGATCGCGGCGCCCCCGCCGGGCAGCGAGAAGCTGGCCGTGACTTTCGACATCGTGCCGGGCACTCTCTACACCCTCTCCTCGGTCGAGCTGGAGGGCCTTGCCGCCGCCGGCGAGCGTGAGCCCAAGCTGCGCGCGGCCTTCCCGCTCCATGCCGGCGACCCGATCGATGCCGACGCGATCCTGACGGCGCAAGGTTCGCTCTCGCTGGCGCTGGCGGAAAATGGCTTCCCCTTCGCCAAGGTCGGCGAGCCCGAGGTGCGCATCGACCATGAGGAGCGCAAGGGCGACCTCGACATCGTCGTGACCCCGGGCGCCTATCGCACCTTCGGCACCATCCTGCTGGACAAGGACGATCTGTTCAGTGCCCGCCATCTCCAGCGCATCGCCCGTTTCCATCCCGGCGACCCCTATATGGCGTCCGATGTCGAGGATCTGCGCAGCGCCATCATCGCCACCGGCCTTGTGTCCTCGGTGACGCTGACGCCCAGGGACGCGGGCGACAACGAACATGTCGACCTCGCCGTCGCCGTGCGCCCCGCGCCGCTGCGCACGATCGCGGGGGAACTGGGCTATGGCACGGGCGAGGGCTATCGCGCCGAGGTCAGCTGGCAGCACCGCAACCTCTTCCCGCCCGAAGGCGCGGTGACCCTGCGCGGCGTGCTCGGCACGCAGGAGCAGACCGCCTCCTTCACCTATCGCCGCAACAATTTCCGCCAGCGCGACCATGTGCTGACCGGCCTGGTTTCGATCAGCAATATCAAGCGCGACGCCTATGACGCCCGCACCATCACCCTGTCGGGCGCGCTGGAACGGCAGACCAACATCCTGTTCCAGAAGAAATGGGTCTGGCGGGTCGGCGGCGAACTGATCGCCTCGGACGAAAAGGATGCGTTCAGCGGCGGCAACCGGCGCACCTTCTTCATCGGCGCGGTGCCGCTCAGCCTCACCTATGACGGCAGCGACGATTTGCTGAACCCCAGCAAGGGTTTCCGGCTGGGCGGGCGGGTCAGCCCCGAACTCTCCTTCCAGGGCAGCACCTTCGGCTACGCGCGCGTGCAGCTGGACGGCAGCATCTACCAGCCGATGAGCGATCGGATCGTGCTGGCGGCGCGCGCGCGCTTCGGCACGATCCTGGGATCGACGGTCGACCGCATCGCGCCGTCGCGGCGTTTCTATGCGGGCGGCGGCGCATCGGTGCGCGGCTATGGCTATCAGCGGATCGGCCCGCGCGACGCCAACAATGACCCGATCGGCGGCAAGAGCCTGGCTGAATTCTCGCTGGAATCGCGCGTCCGTTTCGGCAATTTCGGCGTCGTGCCCTTTATCGATGCCGGCAATATCTCGACCAGCTTCCTGCCGCGCTTCCGCGACCTGCGCATCGGCGCGGGGGTGGGCGTGCGCTATTATAGCAGCTTCGGCCCGATCCGCGTCGATGTCGGCACGCCGCTCAACCCGCAAAAGGGCGATCCGCGCGTCGCCGTCTATGTCTCGCTGGGGCAGGCTTTCTGATGGCGGAGGGGTCGCCCGCAGCGGAAGCGCCGCCCAAGGCGAAGGCGCGCCGCCACCGCGCCTGGGACGGGCGCTGGCAACGCTGGGTCGCCGGGCTTCTGGGCGCGCTGCTGCTCATCACCGGCGCGACGCTGACCTGGCTCGACACCTCGGCCGGGCATCGCTTCCTCGTCTCGCGCATCATCCTCATCAAGCCCCCTTCGGGCCTGCGCATCCATGTCGACTGGATCGAAGGCAGCATCTACCGCCGCGCCATCCTCCATGGCGTCACCCTGTCCGATCCCAAGGGCGCCTTCCTCGACGCGCCCCGCGTGGAGCTGGACTGGTGGCCCTTCGCCTGGCTGTCCAACCGGCTGGACATCGACCGGCTGGTGATCCCCGTCGCCACCCTGCACAAGCTGCCCAAGCTCAACCCCAGCACGCGGCAGGGCCCGATCCTGCCCGGCTTCGACATCCGCCTCATGGAATTTTCGGTCGACCGGCTGATCATCGCCAAGGGCATCACGGGGAAGGTCCAGCAGGCGACCATCATGGGCGACGCCGACATTCGCGGCGGCCGGGCGGTCATCGACCTGTCGGCGCGGGTGCTGAATGGCGAGGACGCGATGAACATCGCGCTGGACAGCCGCCCGGACAATGATCGCTTCGACCTGGACGTCACCGTCAACGCGCCCAAGGGCGGCGTGCTCGCGCTGATGGCGGGGCTGAAGCAGGACGCGAACCTGCGCATCCAGGGCAAGGGCAGCTGGACGCGCTGGAACGGCCGCCTGTCCGCGACGCTCAACGGCAACCCCGCGCTCGACCTTGCGCTCGCCGCGCGCAGCGGGGTCTATTCGGCGACCGGCTCGCTCGAAGGGGCGGCGATCGCGGGGCAGGGGCTGGGCCAGCGCCTCGCCTCGCCGCGCGTGGCGATCCAGGCGCTGGGCTCGCTCAACAACCGCGTGATCGACGGCAATCTGTCGCTGCGCTCGGCCGCGATCAGCCTCGACGCCGATGGCGCCATCGACCTGCGCAACAATGCGTTCGACAATCTCCTGCTCGACGTGAAGCTCGTTCGGCCGCAGGCGCTGCTCAAGAATATGCGCGGGCGTGATGTCGCCGCGCGCATCCGCCTGGACGGGCCGCTGTCCGCCTTCGGCTATGAATATCTGCTCACCGCCAGGCAGCTCGCCTTCGATCGCACACTGATCAGCGACGTGCGCGCTCAGGGCAAGGGGCGCAAGGCGAAGGGCGCGGCGACGCTCATCCCCATCCATCTGCGCGCGCGCCGGCTCGACGGGCAGGGCGACCTGGTCGAAGGCATCGTGCGCAATTTCGTGCTGGACGGCGTGCTGCAGCTGAAAGGCCAGCAGGTCATCAGCAACCCGATGGCGATCCGCTCCGACAAGCTCAGCGGCAAGCTCATCATGCTCGCCGACCTCAAGACCGGCCGCTATGATTTCGGCCTCGACGGGCAGATCAGGGGGCTCTTCATCAAGGGCCTCGGCATTGTCGACCTGACCTCAAAACTGCGCGCGGTGCCGGGACCCAAGGGCGTCTTCAGCTTGAGTGGCAATGCGATGGCGCGGATGCGGCGGCTCGACAACAGCTTCCTGCGCTCTCTCGGCGGCGGGCTGCCGGTGCTGCGCAGCGCCCTGTCGCTGCGGCCCGACGGCCAGCTCGCCTTCACCAACCTGCACCTCGAAGCGCCGCTCCTGAGCCTCACCGCCAATGGCTATCGGCGCAAGGACCGGACCTTCCATTTCGAAGGCAGCGGCACGCACAAGCGCTACGGCCCGCTGCAACTGACGCTGGACGGCAAGATCGAACGGCCCACGATCGACCTGCTGCTCAAGCGCCCGCTGAGCGCGCTCGGCGTCACCGACATGCGCGCGCATCTGGTTCCCGACCAGTCGGGCTACAGCTTCACCGCGCAGGGCGGGTCGACGCTGGGCGCCTTCACCGGCAATGGCGTGCTCCTGCTGCCGAGCGGCGGCCAGGCGGTGGTGCGCGTCGCCCAGCTGGCCGTCTCCGGCGTCACCGCCAGCGGCGACCTGCGGCCGGTGACCGGCGGGCTGGAGGGGCAGCTGGCGGTCACAGGGCCCGTCACCGGCACGATCGGTTTCGCGCCGGTCAACGGCGTGCAGCAATTGCTGCTCCATCTCGACGCGACCGATGCCAGCTTCAACGGGCCGACCGTGATCGCGGTGCGCCGGGGCAAGCTCGACGCGACGATCCTGCTCGATCCTGCCGGGACTAGCGTCAGCGCGACGGTGCAGGCGCGCGGCCTGCGCGTGGGCGGCGTGCTGGTCGGACGCCTCGCCGCCAATGCCGACCTGGTCGACGGCCAGGGCATGGTCCGCGCGAGCCTGTCGGGCCAGCGCGGGCGGCTCTTCGACCTCCAGGCCGAAGCGGAGGTCGAGCCCGACCGCATCCGTCTGTCGGCCCGGGGCACGATCGACAAGCGGCCGATCCGCCTGAGCCGCGCGGCCCTCTTCACCCGCAGCGACGATGGCTGGCGCCTGTCGCCGGTGACGATCAGCTATGCCGGCGGCTCGCTCCAGCTGGGCGGGGAACTCAGCGGCGCGACGACGCGGATCGAGGCGCGGATGCAGAAGCTGCCGCTCGCGCTGCTCGACATCGCCTATGACAATCTCGGCCTGGGCGGCACCGCCACCGGCTCCTTGAGCTATGTCCACACGCGCGGGGCCATGCCGACCGGCCGCGCGGAACTGCGCGTGCGCGGCCTTTCGCGCTCGGGCCTCGCCTTGAGTTCGCGTCCGGTCGATGCCGGCGTCAACGCGGTGCTGACGCAGGACCGGCTCGCCACCCGCATGATCTTCATGGCCGATGGGCAGACGATCGGCCGGGGTCAGGCGCTGCTCACCCCGCTCGGCACGCAGGGCAGCCTGGTCGAGCGGTTGAACCGCGCGCCGCTCTTTGCCCAGCTGCGTTTCCGGGGCACCGCCGACACGCTCTGGCGCCTGACGGGGGTGGAGATCATCGACATAGCCGGCCCCGTCAGCGTGTCCGCCGACGCGCGCGGGACGCTCGGCAATCCGGTGATCGCCGGCGCGCTCTCCACCGACAATGCCGCGATCACCAGCCCCGTCACCGGCATGCGCCTGCACGCCGTCAAGGCGCAGGGCCGCTTCTCCGGCGCGCAGCTGGTGATGACCAGCTTTTCCGCCACTGCCAAGAATGGCGGCACCGTCACGGGATCGGGCAGCTTCACCTTTGCGGGCATCGCGGGCGTCGGCATGGACCTGCACCTTCAGGCGGACAATGCCGCGCTGCTCGAACGCGACGACATCGCCGCGACCGTCACCGGGCCGATCGCCCTGAAGTCGGACGGGGTGGGCGGCACGATCGGCGGCGACCTCGTCCTCAACCGCAGCCGCTTCACCCTGGGCCGCGCCGCCGCCGTGGCGCAGATCCCCGAACTGCGCGTCGTCGAAATCAACCGCAATGGCGAGGAGATCGAGCGTCCCCGCACCCGTGTCCCCTGGGCGCTGGCGATCAAGGCCCATGCCCGCAATCGCCTGACCGTCACGGGCCTTGGCCTCGATAGCGAATGGCGCGCCGATCTCGAAATCGGCGGCACCGTCACCAGCCCGGCCATCGCCGGCACCGCCGAACTGGTGCGCGGCGGCTATACCTTCGCCGGCCGCCGCTTCGACCTGCGGGAAGGCAAGATCCAGTTCGATGGCCGCGTGCCGGTGAACCCGACGCTGGACATCAGCGCGGAGGCCAATGTCGCCGACCTCACCGCCACCATTCATGTCGGCGGAACGGGGCTCAAGCCCGACATCAGCTTCACCAGCGTGCCCGCGCTGCCGCAGGATGAACTGCTCTCGCGCATCCTCTTTGGCACGTCGATCACCAACCTGTCCGCGCCCGAAGCGCTGCAGCTCGCCTCGGCCGTGGGATCGCTGCGGGGCGGCGGCGGGCTCGATCCGATCAACGCGGTGCGCAAGGCGGCGGGGCTGGACCGGCTGCGCATCATCGCCGCCGATCCGACCCAGGGCCAAGGCACCGCGATCGCGGCGGGGAAATATCTCACCCGCAAGACCTATGTCGAGTTGATCACCGACGGTCAGGGCTATTCCGCGACGCGCATCGAATATCAGGTGACGCGCTGGCTGTCGCTGCTCGGCGCGATTTCGACGCTCGGCCGCGAAAGCGCGAATGTGCGCATCTCCAAGGACTATTGATCCGCCGCCCAAGACTGCGTGCGTTGCAACAATGCCACAGAATCAGCTGTTTATCTGAGGTTCATGAAACCTTCCGGGGCCCCCGCGACTTCCCGTCTTCCCTCCACGAAAGGGGGAAAGTGACGAATGGAGTATCATATGCGTAAGATCATGGTCGCAACCCTCCTGGCCGGCGCCACCGTTGCCAGCCCCGCACTGGCGCAGGATGCCGGCGCCACTTTCACTGGTCCTCGGGTCGAAGCGATCCTGGGCTATGACCATGTTGGCGCGGGCAGCAGCGTCGACAATGACAATAATCGCGACGATCAATCGATCGACGGCCTGCTCTATGGCGTGGGCGCGGGCTATGACGTCAATCTCGGCAGCGCGGTCGTCGGCGTCGAGGGCGAATATACCGATTCCACGGCGAAGAGCAGCCGCCGCGACTTCACCGACCAGTTCGGCTTCGGCCGGGTCAAGCAGGGCCGCGACCTTTACATCGGCGCGCGCGCGGGCATCCTCGCCAGCCCCAGCACGCTCGTCTATGTGAAGGGCGGCTACACCAACGCCAAGCTCAATGTCCTGGCGGGCGACACCAACCAGACCACCGACACCTCGTTCAAGCTTGACGGCTGGCGCGTCGGCGGCGGTGTCGAGCATGCGCTCAACCAGAACACCTTCGCCAAGCTCGAATATCGCTATTCCAAATATGACAGCGGCCATATCGACTTCGCGAACGGCGCCACCAGCAGCGAATTCAAGGTCGACACGGATCGCCACCAGGTCGTCGCCAGCGTCGGCTGGCGCTTCTGAGGCGATAAGGGGGAGGGGCTGGCATCGAACCGGCCCCAGCCCCTCTCCCGTCATTCCCGCTTTCGCGGGAATGACTATTCGGGCAATCGATTGCTCAGGCCGAGCACCAGCCTAAAGCGTCGCCTCAATCTCCCGCGCCGCCATGTCGGGATTATCCGCCAGGCTGATCGGCCGCCCCACCACCAGGATGGAAGCCCCCCGATCCAGCGCCTCGCGCGGCGTCACCGCGCGCTTCTGATCGCCCATCGCGCCGCCCGCCGGCCGCACGCCCGGCACGACGAAGAAACCGTCGGCCCAGGCCTGTTTCGCCAGCCCCACTTCCTCGCCCGAACAGACGATCCCGTCCAGCCCGGCCGAGCGCGCCAGATCGGCGAGCCGGGTCACCTGGTCCTCCGCCTTGCCGCCGACGCCAATGTCGCGCAGGTCGGCATTGTCCAGGCTGGTGAGCACCGTCACCGCCACCACCTTCGTATTGATGCCGGCCGCCGCCTTCGCATCCTCCAGCATGGCGCGCCCGCCGGCGGCATGCACCGTCAGGATCGCGGGCTCCAGCCCGTTCAATGCCTGCACCGCCTTCGCCACGGTATTGGGAATGTCGTGCAGCTTCAGGTCCAGGAAGATCGGCAGGTCGAACTTCATCATCTCCCGCACGCCATGATGGCCATGCGCGCAGAAGAATTCGAGCCCCAGCTTCAGCCCCCCGACATGACTGCGAACCCGCCGGGCCAGATCCTGGGCCTTGGCGAGGTCGGGGGTATCGATTGCGACGTAGATGGGGCTGCTCATGCTGTTCCTGTTGCGGATAGGGGCGGGACTGGCGGCGTCATGGGCTCGCCGGCGTGAATGGTCGAGGGCGCGGGCGCCGTCGCGGAAGTCGCTGCCATCAACGCCCTTTCGGTGTTTTCCAGCTTGCGCTTCATCCGCCAGCGGCTGGCACGCGACATGGCCCAGAAGGGCAGGGCGCCCACCAGGAAAGCGATCAGGATGGGGAACCAGATGCGCGTCTCCCAGACGATGTCGCCCCATATCTTTATTTCGGTCGGTCGATTGTTCGCCTTGCAGAACAGGGCAATCGCGACCGCCAAGACAACCCAGAAGGCAGTCTTCAGGAATTGCATTCGGCATGTCCTCTAGCTGCTGAAGCGGGGAGCTTAGGCCATTTCGGCGCTATTCGGAAGCGCTTCGTCGGATTTGTCCCCGACGGGCCTTCGCCGGGGAATGAAAAGGAAAGCTGGAACCCACGCCCCGGCCCGCGCATTTTTCCCTGTCGGCAAGGAGGCAAGGAACATGGCCGCGCGCGCATATTGGCAGGGTCAGATCAGGCTGGCGCTGGTCTCCATCCCGGTGGAAATCTACGCCGCGACCAAATCCGGCGCCCAGATCGCCTTCCACCAGATCCATGAGCCGACCGGCAAGCGCGTCCGCTATGAAAAGGTCGTGCCCGGCCTCGGCCCGGTCAAGCCCGAGGATATCGTCAAGGGCTTCGAAGTCAGCAAGGGGGACTATGTCCTGCTCCAGCCCGAAGAGATCGAGGCGGTGAAGCTGGAAAGCAAGAAGACGCTCGAACTCACCCAGTTCGTCGACCAGGACGAGATCGACGTCCTCTATTATGAGCGCCCCTATTATGTCGTCCCCGCCGACGATTTGGCCGAAGAAGCCTTCATCGTCCTGCGTGAGGCGTTGCGCCGGGCGCGCAAGGTCGGCATCGGCCAGTTGGCCATGCGCGGCCGCGAATATATCGTGTCCTTGAAGCCCTGCGGCCGGGGCATGATCCTGGAAACGCTGCGCTACGCCGATGAGGTCAACCGCGCCCAGTCCTATTTCCGCGACATAGAGGATGCGACGCCCGATGCCGAACTGCTCGACCTTGCCGAGGCGCTGATCGAGAAGAAGTCCGCGCCCTTCAAGCCCGACACTTTCCACGACCGCTATGTCGACGCGCTCGAAAGGCTCATCGAAAAGAAGAAGAAGGCCAAGGGCCGCCGCATCATCGAGGAAGAGGATACAGGTCCGGTCAAGCGCAGCGGTAACGTCATTGACCTCATGGCCGCGCTCAAGAAATCGGTCGACACCGGCGCCCGCACTCCGCCCGCGAAGAAGCCTGCCGCCAAGGAACCGGCCGCCAAGGAACCGGCGAAGAAGCCCGCGACCCGCCGCGCCGCCGGCACCAAGGCTCCCGCGCGCAAACGGGCATGATCCATGGCCGAAGCCGACCCGCTCAAGGAATATAATCGCAAGCGCGACTTCACGCGGACCAAGGAACCGGCCGGCAAGCGGGGCAAGCCCAGCGGCAACAGCTTCATCGTCCAGAAGCATGACGCCACCCGCCTCCACTATGACTTCCGCCTGGAGGTGGACGGCGTGCTCAAAAGCTGGGCGGTGACGCGCGGCCCCAGCCTCGATCCCGCCGACAAGCGGCTCGCCGTCCGCACCGAAGACCATCCGCTCTCCTACGCCAGCTTCGAAGGCACGATCCCCAAGGGCGAATATGGCGGCGGCACCGTCATGCTGTGGGACGAGGGCACATGGGAACCAGTCCCCGGCAAGAGCGCCAAGGACCTGGCCAAGGGCCATCTCCACTTCATCCTGCATGGCAGCCGGATGAAGGGCGAATGGCTGCTCATCCGCCTGAAGCCCCGGCCGGGCGAGGGCAAGCGCGAGAACTGGCTGCTGCGCAAGATCGACGACGCCTATGCCGGCGCGGCAGAGGATCTGGTCGCGCGCGAACTCACCAGCATCAAGAGCGGCCGCACCATGGGCGAAATCGCCGCCAACGCGCCCGCCATTTCACTGAAGGGCAAGCGCGGCAAGTCGTTCGACGCCGCCATGGCGCAGGCGGAAAAGGCCACGCCCAGACGCGCCCGCGCCGCGCGCTCCCCCGCCAAGCCGCCGCCCTTCCAGCAACCCCAGCTTGCCACGCTGGTCGACGCGGTGCCGACCGGCACTGGCTGGCTGCACGAGATCAAATATGACGGCTATCGCTGCCTCTTGAGCGTGGCCGGCGATCAGGCGAAGCTTTTCACCCGCAGCGGGCTCGACTGGACCGACCGCTTCGCCTCGCTCGCGGCGGAAGTGTCGGCGATGAACCTGCCGCCCGCCCTGATCGACGGAGAGATTGTCGCGCTGGGGCAGGATGGCAATCCCGACTTCTCGACGCTCCAGCAGGTTCTGAAGGGCGAGCGCAAGGGTGCGCTCCACCTCTTCGCCTTCGATCTCCTCTCGCTGGATGGCGATGACCTGACGGCGCTTCCCAATATCGCGCGCAAGGAAAAGCTCGCCGCATTGCTGGGCGACGGCAGCGCCCATGTCCATTTTTCCGACCATATCATCGGCGCGGGCGAAAAGCTGTTCCGGACGATGTGCGATGCCGGGCAGGAAGGGATCATCTGCAAGCGCGCCGACGCCCCTTATCGCGGCGCGCGCACCAAAAGCTGGCTCAAGGTCAAATGCACCCGCCGCCAGGAATTCGTGATCGTCGGCTGGACCCCCAGTTCCGCCAGCGGCCGGTCGTTGCGCAACATCCTGCTCGCGCAAAATGGCACGGACGGCCTCGTCTATGCCGGCAAGGTCGGCACCGGCTTCAACGCGCGCAACAGCGAAAGCCTGCTCCGCCAGCTGAAGGCCCGCGCCCGCAAGTCCGCCCCCGTCACCGTGCCCCGTGCCGAGGCGCGCGGCGCCCAATGGGTGCGGCCCGACCTGGTCGCGGAAATCGCCTTCATCGAATTCACCAGCGACAATGTCGTCCGCCACGGCAGCTTCCTTGGCCTGCGCGAGGACAAGAAGGCGGCCGAGGTCAGCCAAGAGGAAGCCATGCCCACGCCCCAACCGGCCAGCGACGTCCGCATCTCCAACCGCGACCGGCTGATCTTCCCAGAGGCAAAGGTCACCAAGGGCCAGCTCGCCGACTATTATGCCGCCGCGGGCGCGATCATGCTCCCCTGGATCGCGCACCGGCCGATCAGTCTCGTGCGCTGTCCCCAGGGCAGGGCGAAGAAATGCTTCTTCCAGAAGCATGACAGCGGCAGCTTCGGCGATCATGTCAAGCATGTGCCGATCCGCGAAAAGGACGGGGACGAGCAGGATTATCTCTACGTCGATGATGTCGACGGCCTGCTCGCTTGCGTCCAGATGGGGACGATCGAATTTCACGGCTGGGGCTCGCGCGTCGAGGATGTGGAAAAGCCCGACCGGCTGATCTTCGACCTCGACCCCGACGAGGGCCTCGATTTCGGCGACGTCAAGAAGGCCGCGCGCGACATCCGCCGCACGCTCGACGATATCGGCCTCACCAGCTTTCCCATGCTGTCGGGCGGCAAGGGCGTCCATGTCGTCGTGCCGCTGACGCCGGAGGCCGAATGGCCCCAGGTCAAGGATTTCGCCGACCGCTTCTCCCGCGCGCTCGCCGCCGCCGAGCCGGATCGCTTCACCGCCACGATGAGCAAGGCCAAGCGCAAGGGCCGCATCTTCATCGACTGGTTGCGCAACCAGCGCGGCGCGACCGCCGTCCTCCCCTATGTCGTGCGCGCCCGCGAAAATGCCCCGGTCGCCGTCCCCATCACCTGGGAAGAACTGGAAGATGTGGCAAGCGCCGGCGCCTACACCATCGCCGATGTCGCCACCCTCCTCGAACGCGCCGCCTCCCGCGCCCTGCGCGGCTGGGGCGAAGCGCGCCAGACCCTGCCGGATTATTGAGGCGGGGCTTCCTACTTGTTCCCCGGCCTGCGCCGGGGAACGGCGCGCTTGGACCCGTGTGAAACCAGCTCCAGGGCGCTACGCTCGAACCGACGAGCCCTGGGATGGCTCATCCCATCTTCCCCAACCTCCCGCTTTATTGCATAGCTTCGAGTCACCATGACGAAGCCCAACGAAGACGCATCGCCCGCCGATGCCCAGACCCCGCCCGTCGAAGCCCAGCCCGACCTCGCCACCGCCGCGCGCAAATCCGTGGGCAAGGGCGTGTGGATGGGCACCGCCGTCGGCATCGGCTCCGCCGCCATCGTCGCGGCCTTGCTCTACACCAGCAAGAAGCGCGGCTGAGCCCTCCGGCGTCGAAGGCTGGATTGCCCATCCGTTCGGGCTGAGCCTGTCGAAGCCCTTCTTCTGAGCGCACAAAAAAGAGGCGGCATGGCCTTCGTTCCATGCCGCCCCATCTTGCGACCCTCGGCTTAAGCTCTTTTCGGCTTCGTTCCTTAGCTTGCGCCAGCGCTTAGATAGCTGATCAGTTCCGGCTTGCTGACCGATATGTTCTTGTCGGTATCGGCGGTGGTGAAGGCGCCGTCCGCCCAGGCCGTCACCTCGGCGGGCGTCAGCGTCTTGCCGCTGCTCTTCATCTCCTGGTCCTTGAGCGCCACCATCCAACGCGAAAATTCCGCCTTGTCGAGCTGCCCGTCATTATTGGCGTCATAGGCGGGGAATTCGCTGTCGACGATCGACGCGACGGACTCGGCGGGCGCGCTTTTCGGCTGTGCCGCCTGCGCCGGCTGCGTGGCCTGCTGCTGCGGTGCGCCTGCCGGCGCCGCAGCCTCCTGCGCCAGCGTCGGCGCGGCGACCAGCAAGGCCGTCGACAATAACAGGGCACGCAACATCGCACTCTCCTCAAGATGCCGGGTGGACGGACATCGACGCCGTCTCACCCGCTTCTCACTTTCAATAGCGAGGTCGGGCCGGGGTTTCCTGAACATTTGTTCATCATCAACGGTTCATCTTCAGAATCTGTTCTTCTCGCCGTTTCATTCTTGCAAATTCACGACGAACGCCCCGCCGCCTGCGCTTTTACCGCGCGATTTGCCGAAAAATCCCCTTCCTGCTAGGCGCCGCCGCATCCCGTTTTTCAGCAATCAGGATTCGCCCGATGGTCCCCCGTTACGCCCGCCCGCAAATGACCGCCCTCTGGGAACCGGAAGCCCGCTTCCGCATCTGGTTCGAGATCGAGGCGCATGCGACCGAAGCGCTCGGCGACCTCGGCGTCGTCCCCAAGTCCGCCGCCAAGGCGCTGTGGGACTGGTGGGCGACCAACCCGGCCATCGACGTCCCCGCGATCGACGCGATCGAGGCCGTCACCAAGCATGATGTCATCGCCTTCCTGACCTGGGTCGCCGAGCAGGTCGGCGACGAGGCCCGCTTCATGCACCAGGGCATGACGTCCAGCGACGTGCTCGACACCTGCCTCGCCGTGCAGCTGTCCCGCGCCGCCGACCTGCTGATCGAGGATCTCGACAAGCTGCTCGACGTCATCAAGCGCCGCGCCCTCGAACATAAGCTGACGCCCACCATCGGCCGCAGCCACGGCATCCATGCGGAGCCTGTGACCTTCGGCCTCAAGATGGCGGAAGCCTATGCCGAATTCAGCCGCTGCCGCACCCGCCTCGTCGCCGCGCGCGAGGAAGTCGCGACCTGCGCCATCTCGGGCGCGGTCGGCACCTTCGCCAATATCGACCCCCGCGTCGAGGAACATGTCGCGCAAAAGCTCGGCCTCGCCATCGAGCCCGTTTCGACCCAGGTCATCCCGCGCGACCGCCACGCCATGTTCTTCGCGACGCTCGGCGTCATCGCCAGCTCGATCGAGCGGCTCGCGGTCGAGGTCCGCCACTTGCAGCGCACCGAAGTTCTGGAGGCGGAGGAATATTTCTCCCCCGGCCAGAAGGGCAGCAGCGCCATGCCGCACAAGCGCAATCCGGTGCTGACCGAGAATCTCACCGGCCTCGCCCGCATGGTGCGCAGCTATGCCATGCCCGCGATGGAAAATGTCGCCCTCTGGCATGAGCGCGACATCAGCCATTCGTCGGTCGAACGCTATATCGGTCCCGACGCCACCATCACGCTCGACTTCGCGCTCGGCCGTCTGACCGGCGTCATCGACAAGCTGCTCGTATACCCCGAGCGGATGATGAAGAATCTCGACAAGATGGGCGGCCTTGTCCACTCGCAGCGCGTGCTGCTGGCGCTGACCCAGGCGGGCGTGTCGCGCGAGGACAGCTACCGCTATGTCCAGCGCAACGCGATGAAGGTCTGGGAATCCGACGGCCAGCTCTCGCTCATGGAATTGCTGAAGGCCGATCCCGACGTGTCGGCCGCCCTGACCGCCGAGCAGATCGAGGAGAAATTCGACCTCGGCTATCATTTCAGCCAGGTCGACACGATCTTCCGCCGCGTCTTCGGCGAAGCGTAACTTCTTCCAGAGGCCCGGCCGCGCCGCGCGGCCGGGCTATCCTTTCGGGCGCGGACTGCTGACGTCCAGCACCGTCTCCATCGCCACATAGGTCGACGTGCTCGCGACATGGGGCAGGCTGGAGATTTTTTCGCCCAGCACCGTGCGGTATCGCTGGATGTCGGACGTCCTCACCTTCATCAGATAGTCGAAGCTACTGGCGATCATGTGACATTCCTCGACCTCGGGGATGCCCCGCACCGCCGCGTTGAAATCCTGCAGCGCCCGCTCGCGCGTGTCGGACAGCTTCACCTCGACGAAGGCGACATGGTTCATGCCCAGCTTCGCCGGATCGACGATCGCGCGGAAGCCGCGAATGGTGCCTGCCTGCATCAACCGCCGCAGCCGCACCTGGCACGGCGTCTTGGAAAGGCCGACCTCCCGCGCCAGATCGGTGATGGTCTTGCGCCCATCCTCGATCAGCGCGGCGATGATCCTGCGATCGAAATCATCCAGATCGACTGCCGATGCCGGTTTCTGCATCCATTCCGCCTTCAACGCTGCCATAAATAGGGGATTTCACCCTCTATTTGCCCTGTTTAAAGTCGGATGGGAACGGCCAAGTCGATTATCCTGGTCGCCATGACCAGAGAACCTCCCTTTTCCCGCTTCGCGCCGCCCGTTCGGCAGCAGTCCCCGCTTCGCGAGGCGATCACCGCCGCCACCCGGCGCGACGAGGCCGCCTGCCTTGCGCCGCTTATCGAGGCGGCGACGTTGGAGTCCGACCTGCGTCAGGCGATCCGCCGGACGGGCAAGAGGCTGGTCACCGGCCTGCGCGCGCGCCCGCGCAATGGTGGGGTCGAGGGGCTGGTGCAGGAATATGCACTCTCCAGCCAGGAAGGCGTCGCCTTGATGTGCCTCGCCGAAGCGCTGCTGCGCGTCCCCGATGCCGCGACACGCGACGCGCTGATCCGCGACAAGATCGCCGACGGCGACTGGAAGGGGCATCTGGGCGGTGGCAAGTCGCTGTTCGTCAATGCCGCCACCTGGGGATTGGTCGTCACCGGCAAGCTCGTCGGCAGCGTCGACGACAGCGGCCTCGCTGCCGCGCTGACGCGCCTCATCGCGCGCGCGGGCGAGCCTGTGATCCGGCGCGGCGTCGACCTGGCCATGCGGATGATGGGCGAACAGTTCGTCACCGGCGAAACCATTGACAAGGCGCTGAAACGCGCGCGCGACATGGAGGCCAAGGGCTATCGCTACAGCTATGACATGCTGGGCGAGGCGGCTACGACCGCCGAGGACGCGGCCCGTTATCAGGCCGCCTATATCGAGGCCATCCACGCCATCGGCCGTTCGTCGGCGGGTAGCGGCGTCCAAGAAGGGCCCGGCATATCGATCAAATTGTCCGCGCTCCACCCGCGCTATTCCCGCGCCCAGGCGGAGCGGGTCATGGCCGAGCTGCTGCCGCGCGTGCGCGAACTGGCGCTGCTCGCCAAGGCTTATGACATCGGCCTCAATATCGACGCGGAGGAGGCCGACCGGCTGGAACTGTCGCTCGACCTGCTCGAAAGCCTCGCCGTCGATCCCGAGCTGACCGGCTGGCAGGGGCTGGGCTTCGTGGTCCAGGCCTATGGCAAGCGCTGCCCCTTCGTCATCGACTGGATCATCGACCTTGCCCGCCGGTCGCGGCGGCGGATCATGGTGCGGCTGGTCAAGGGCGCCTATTGGGACGCGGAGATCAAGCGGGCGCAGGTTGACGGGCTGGCGGGCTTCCCCGTCTATACGCGCAAGGTTCATACCGACATCGCCTATATTGCCTGCGCGCGCAGGCTGCTGGCGGCCAGGGACGCCGTCTTCCCGCAGTTCGCGACGCACAATGCGCAGACGCTGGCCACCATCTATCATCTCGCCGGCCCCGACTTCGTTCCGGGCGATTATGAATTCCAGTGCCTGCACGGCATGGGCGAGCCGCTCTACGAACAGGTGGTCGGGACCGACCGGCTGGCGCGGCCCTGTCGCATCTATGCGCCGGTCGGCACGCATGAGACGCTGCTCGCCTATCTGGTGCGCCGGCTGCTGGAAAATGGCGCCAATTCCTCTTTCGTCCATCGCATCGGCGACACGGGCATATCCGTGGCGGAGCTGACCGCCGACCCGGTCGACCAGCTGCTTGCCATGCCTCATCCGGGGCAGCCGCATGACGGCATCGCCGCGCCGCGCGATCTTTATCCCGGTCGCCGCAACTCCGAGGGCATCGACCTCAGCAACGAACAGGCGCTCGCCGACCTGACCGAGGCGCTTCGCGAGAGCGCGGCGATCAGCTGGACCGCAGGCACCCCCGGGGCGGGCACGCCCCGTATCGTGCGAAACCCGGCGGACGAACGCGACCTTGTCGGCACCGTCCATGACATGACGCCGCCACAGGCGCAGGAGGCAGCGGCGCGGGCCGCCACCAGCCGGTGGAGTCAGGTTCCGGTGACCGATCGCGCCGCCATGCTGGAACGCGCCGCCGATGCGCTGCAGGCGCGCATGCCGGTCTTGCTCGGCCTCATCATGCGCGAGGCGGGCAAGTCCCTTCCCAACGCGATCGCCGAAGTGCGCGAGGCGATCGATTTCCTGCGCTATTACGCCGGGGAGGCGCGTCGGACACTGGGCAGCGCGCATGGCTCGCTGGGGCCGGTGGTCTGCATCAGCCCGTGGAATTTCCCGCTGGCGATCTTCACCGGGCAGCTGGCCGCCGCGCTTGCGGCTGGCAACCCCGTGCTGGCCAAGCCGGCGGAGGAAACGCCGCTGATCGCGGCCGAGGCGGTGCGGCTGCTGCACGAAGCGGGGATAGCGCAAGACGCTCTGCAACTGGTGACGGGCGATGGCGTGATCGGCGCGGCGCTGGTCGACGCGCCGCAGGTCGCGGCGGTCATGTTCACCGGCTCGACCGACGTCGCGCGGCTGATCCAGCGCCAGCTCGCCTCACGCCTGTCCGCCGCCGGCACGCCCCTGCCGCTGATCGCCGAGACGGGCGGCCAGAACGCCATGATCGTCGATTCTTCTGCCTTGGCCGAACAGGTGGTCGCCGATGTCATCGCCTCGGCCTTCGACAGCGCGGGGCAGCGTTGCTCGGCGCTACGCCTTCTCTGCCTGCAGGAGGAGATTGCCGATCGGACGCTGGCGATGCTCAAGGGCGCGGCGCGCGAGCTGCGGATCGGGCGGACGGATCGGCTCGCGGTCGATATCGGCCCCGTCATCACGGCAGAGGCCCGGGACGCGATCGAGGCGCATCTCGATAGGATGCGCGCGCTAGGACATCGCGTCGAACAGTTGGCGCTGTCGTCCGAAACCCGCCACGGCACCTTCGTCGCCCCCACCATCATCGAAATCGGTACGGTCGCCGATCTGCAGCGGGAGGTGTTCGGGCCGGTGCTGCACGTCCTGCGCTACCGGCGGGAGGATATGGCTTTGCTGATCGATGCCATCAACGCGACGTGCTATGGGCTGACCTTCGGCCTGCATACCCGCCTGGACCAGACCATCGCCCAGGTGACCGACCGGGTGGCGGCCGGCAACATCTATGTGAACCGCAATGTCATCGGCGCGGTCGTGGGCGTGCAGCCCTTTGGCGGGCGCGGGCTTTCGGGCACTGGTCCCAAGGCGGGCGGGCCGCTTTATCTCGGACGATTGACGACCTCGCCGCCGGACCTCCCCGCCTGGCTGGGCCGGACCGACCCGGCGCTGCGCGATTTCGCGGCCTGGCTCGATCGGCAGGGCGAAGCGGATGCGGCCGCCTATGCGCGAAGGGCGGGCGATCATGCGCCGCTCGGGTTGCAGGCCGACCTGCCCGGGCCCGTCGGTGAGCGCAATGTCTATAGGCTGTGGCCCTGCGGCGCCTTGCTGCTCAAGCCCGCCACCCGGGCTGGACTCTTCCGCCAGATGGCAACCGTGCTCGCCACAGGGAATCGCGGCATGATCGAGGATATGCCGATCCCCGCCGGTCTTCCCCAGAGCGTGGCGCGGCGTTTTTCATCCGCAAGAACCGGCGCGCCGGCCGCTGCGCTGGTGGAGGGCAGCCCCGAGAGGATCGTCGAGATCGCCCGGGCGCTGGCCGACATGCCGGGCGCGGTCGTGCCGATCCATGTGCCCGTAGCCGGTGGGGAAGGGGCCTATCCCCTGCCTTATCTGCTCGAAGAGGTTTCGACCTCGATCAACACGACGGCCGCCGGCGGCAATGCCAGCCTGATGACGATGAATTGAAGCCAGGGTGCGGGTCCGATCAGCGGCGCTGACGGACCCGAAGATAAATGGTCGGGGAGAGAGGATTCGAACCTCCGGCCCCTGCCTCCCGAAGACAGTGCTCTACCAGGCTGAGCTACTCCCCGACCGTCGGCGGCGTCGCGCTGGGCGATGCCGCTGGGCAGGCGGCGGTCTATAGAGGCGGCTTTTCAGGCTGGCAAGCGGCTGAACGCGCTTTTTTTGCGTGGGCTCGCAGAGCGCTCAAAGCAGCCCCGCCTCCCGGAAGCTGAACCGCCGGGCGCCGCGCTGGATGACATGATCGGCCAGCTTCACCTCCATCGGGCGCAGCCGCCGGGAAATGGCGCGCGACAGGCGGATGTCGTCCCATTGCGGCAGGGGCGCCGGATCGTCCGCGCGCTGCTGTTCGATGACGAGCCATTGGCCCTCGATCCGAAGCAGCTCGGCCGTAATGTCGCGCCAGTCGCCGCTCCCGTCCAGCCGGCGGAGCGGGCGCCAGTCCTGATCCAGGACCAGCAGGTGCATGGTTTCCGATGCGCTCATCCCCCGATGATGGGGGCGGCCGCCGCCGGCGCCATCCTGAACCCTGTCCGATCTGCTCGATATCGGGGCGAATTTGGTCCGAAGCGAACGCAGCATTTGGCTTGGGGGCTCTCGCTCGGCTAGATGCTGGGAGGATTGGCACGCGGAATCGCCCGCATCAGGAAAGACGCTCTGTTGACCAGCATGATCCACCCGACGGCCGCGCATTATGAGCAGCAATATCTCGACCTGATGCGCCGCATCTGGACGGAGGGGGACGAGCGCATCGATCGCACGGGCGTGGGCACGCGCTCGATCCTGGGCGCGACCATGCGCTTTTCGCTGGCGGACGAGGCGGTGCCGCTGCTCACCACCAAACGGGTCTATTGGAAGGTCGCCGCGCGCGAGATGCTGTGGTTCCTGAGCGGCGATACCAACATCCGCGAACTGGTGCGGCAGGGCGTCCATATCTGGACCGACTGGCCGCTCGATGCGTATCGCAAGGCGACCGGCGAGGCGATCGACCGCGACGCGTTCGAGGCGCGAATCATCGAGGATGCCGACTTCGCCGCGCGCTGGGGCGATCTCGGGCCGGTCTATGGCGCACAATGGGTGAATTGGCCGCGCTACGAGCCGGCGGGCGAAGGACTCTACCGCCGCGCCGCCCAGGGGCACAACCAGATCGCCGATCTGGTCGAGGGGATCAGGACCAATCCCGGGTCGCGGCGCCTGCTCTTCACCGGCTGGAACGTCGCGGAAGTGGCCCGCATGGCGCTGCCCCCCTGCCACATGACCTACCAGTTCCAGGTCGCCGACGGGCGGCTCAACGGCCTGCTGTTTCAGCGCAGTTGCGACCTCGGCCTCGGATTTGCCTTCAACATCTTCGGCCTGTCGATGATCACGCGCATGCTCGCGCAACAGTGCGACCTGGAGCCGGGCGAGGTCGTCTGGCAGGGCGGCGACGTGCATCTCTACCTCAACCATGCCGCGCTGGTGGAAGAACAGATCGCCCGGACTCCCTCGGGCGCGCCGAAGCTGCGGATCAATCGCCGGCCTTCCAGCATTTTCGACTACAGGATCGAGGATTTCGAGGTGCGGGATTATGCGCCTCAGGCGCATATCGCCGCGCCCGTGGCGGTGTGACCGAAAAAATTGGTAAGGAACACTTGCCTATTTTCTGCGTTGTAATATAGTGATTGCCTAACGCAACAATATTGCAATGCACAAGAGGAGGCGGGATGACGCACGGGCAAGACTCGGGCGCTGGCCAGGCGGGCGAGGGGCGCAATCTGCCGCCGCTCCAACTGCATGTGCCGGAACCCAAATTCCGGCCTGGCGATAAGGCCGACTTCAGCGATTTCGACATCCCGCCCGCCGGCGCCGCGCCCCGGCCCGACGAGGCGGTGGATCCCGATTCGATCCGCGACCTGGCCTATGGCCTCGTCCGGGTTCTGGATGAGGATGGGGCCGCGGTCGGCCCCTGGGATCCCAAGCTGCCGGCCGACACGCTGATCCGCATGCTGCGCGCCATGGCACTGACCCGCGCCTTCGACGCGCGCATGTTCCGGGCGCAGCGGCAGGGCAAGACCAGCTTCTACATGAAGTCGACCGGCGAGGAGGCGGTGTCGATCGGCGCTGCGACCGCGCTTGCCAGCGACGACATGTGCTTCCCCAGCTACCGCCAGCAGGGCATATTGATCGCGCGCGGCTGGCCCCTCATCGACATGATGAACCAGATCTATTCGAACAAGGGCGACCGGCTGAAGGGGCGCCAGTTGCCGATCATGTATTCGGCGCGGGAGGCGGGCTTCTTCTCCATCTCCGGCAATCTGGCGACCCAATATCCCCAGGCGGTCGGCTGGGCGATGGCCAGCGCGGCCCGGGGCGACACGCGCATCGCGGCGACCTGGTGTGGCGAAGGATCGACGGCGGAGGGCGACTTCCATTCGGCCTGCACCTTTGCCAGCGTCTATCGGGCGCCGGTGATCCTCAATATTGTCAACAATCAATGGGCTATCAGCAGCTTTTCAGGCTTTGCCGGAGCCGAGGCGACGACCTTCGCCGCGCGCGCGATCGGCTATGGCATCGCCGGCCTGCGGATCGACGGCAATGACGCGCTGGCCGTCTATGCCGCCACCCGCTGGGCCGCCGACCGCGCCCGCGCCAATGGCGGGCCGACGCTGATCGAACATTTCACCTATCGCACCGAAGGGCACAGCACGTCGGACGACCCCAGCGCCTATCGCTCCGCCGACGAGGCCAGCCACTGGCCGCTGGGCGATCCGATCGCGAGGTTGAAGAAGCATTGCATCACCCTTGGCATCTGGGACGAGGACCGCCACGCCGCGATGGACAAGGAACTGGCCGAAATGGTCCGCGATGCGGCGAAGGAGGCCGAAAAGAACGGCATCCTGGGGCACGGCCTGCACCATCATCCGATGGAAACGATGTTCGAGGATGTGTTCGAAGAAATGCCCTGGCACCTCAAGGAACAGCAGCAGCATATGCTGGACGAATGGAAGGCGGCCGGCCTGTGAGCGACGCGACGATCGAGACGCGCGGCGAGGTCGTGCCAATGAACATGATCCAGGCGATCAACAGCGCCCTGGACGTCGTGATGGACCGCGACCCCGACGTGGTCGTGATGGGCGAGGATGTCGGTTATTTCGGCGGCGTCTTCCGCGCGACGGCGGGCTTGCAGCAGAAATATGGCAAGAATCGCGTGTTCGACACGCCCATCACCGAATGTGGCATCATCGGCGTCGCGGTGGGCATGGGCGCCTATGGGCTGCGGCCGGTGCCGGAAATCCAGTTCGCCGATTATATCTATCCGGCGCTGGATCAGCTCGTGTCGGAAGCGGCGCGGCTGCGCTATCGCTCGGCGGGCGAGTTCATCGCGCCGATGACGGTGCGGTCGCCCTTTGGCGGCGGGATTTTCGGCGGCCAGACGCACAGCCAGTCGCCCGAAGGCATCTTCACCCATGTCTCGGGCGTGAAGACCGTCATCCCCTCCACCCCCTATGACGCGAAGGGACTGTTGATCGCCGCGATCGAGGATAATGACCCGGTCATCTTCTTCGAACCCAAGCGCATCTATAATGGCCCGTTCGACGGCCATTATGACCGGCCCGCCAAAAACTGGGCCGGCCATCCCGGCGCGATGGTGCCCCAGGGCTATTATCGCGTGCCGCTGGGCGAGGCGCGCACGGTGCGGGCGGGCGAGGCGCTCACCATCCTCTGCTATGGCACGATGGAACATGTGGTCGAAAGCACCGTCACCGAAATGGGCGTGGATGCCGAGATTATCGACCTGCGCACCCTGGTGCCGCTGGATATCGATGCGATCGAACGATCGGTGAAGAAGACCGGGCGCTGCCTCATCGTGCATGAAGCGACGCGAACCAGCGGTTTTGGCGCGGAACTTCTCGCGCTGGTGCAGGAACGCTGCTTCTACCATCTGGAAGCGCCGATCGAGCGCGTGACCGGCTTCGACACGCCTTATCCGCACAGCCTGGAATGGGCTTATTTCCCGGGGCCGGTGCGCATCCGGGAGGCCATCAACAAGATCTTGAAGGATTGAGACAGCCATGAGCCTCTTTACGTTCAAGCTGCCCGACATCGGCGAAGGCATTGCGGAAGCGGAGATCGTCGGCTGGCATGTGAAGGTCGGCGATCGGGTCGAGGAAGACCAGCCGATCGCCGACATGATGACCGACAAGGCGACGGTGGAGATGGAAAGCCCCGTCGCCGGCGTCGTGACGCGCCTCGCCGGCGAACCGGGCGACCAGATCGCGATCGGATCGATGCTGGTCGAGATCGAGACGGATGGCGAGGCGGCGATAGCCCCGCCACCGTCCGAGGACGTCATCGAGGCGGAAACGCCGGGCGAAGCGCTGATCGAGAATGTCGAGCCCCCCCGTGCTCCTCCTGCGCAAGCAGGAGCCCAGAGCCCCACGAGCAGCAGCCCGAACGCCGGGCTCCCGCCTGCGCCGGAACATAAGCAGGGCGAGGGCGGCCTCCTTGCGTCCCCCGCCGTTCGCGCCCGGGCGAAGGACCTGGGTATCGACCTTTCCCAGGTGAAGGCGAGCGGCGACCGGATCCGCCATTCGGACCTCGACGCCTTCCTGCTTTACGGCGCCGGGCAGGGCTATCGACCGGCGGGGCGTTCGGCCGCCCGGCCTGACGAAACCGTCAAGGTCATCGGCCTGCGCCGCCGGATCGCCGACAATATGGCCGCGTCCAAGCGGCACATCCCGCATTTCGCCTATGTCGAGGAAATCGACGTCACCGAGCTGGAGCGGCTGCGCGAGCAGCTGAACGCCGGCCGGGGGGAGCGGCCAAAGCTGACGCTGCTGCCCTTGCTCATCACCGCCATCTGCCGCGCGCTGCCGGACTTCCCGATGCTCAACGCGCGCTATGACGACGAGGCGGGGGTGGTGACGCGCTACGGCGCGGTGCATATGGGCATCGCGACGCAGACCGACGCCGGCCTGATGGTGCCGGTGATCCGCGACGCGCAGGACCGCAACATCTGGCAGCTGGCGAGCGAGATCAGCCGCCTCGCCGACGCCGCCCGGTCGGGCAAGGCGAAGAGCGAGGAACTGTCCGGCTCCACACTGACGCTGACCTCGCTCGGACCTCTGGGCGGGATCGCGACGACGCCGGTCATCAACCGGCCCGAAGTCGCGATCATCGGGCCGAACCGCATCGTCGAACGGCCGGTGTTTCGCGGGCGCGAGGTGGTGCCGGCAAAGCTCATGAACCTGTCGATCAGCTGCGACCATCGGGTGGTCGACGGCTGGGACGCGGCAAGCTTCGTGCAGGCGGTGAAGCGCCTGCTGGAAATGCCGGCGCTGCTTTTGGCGGCGTGACAGCCTGGAGCATAAGGTCTTTAGCGCCGCGCGCTTATCTCCACCGTTCGCTTCGAGCGAAGTCGAGAAACGGCAAGCACAGTGCCGTAGCTTCTCGACTTCGCTCGAAGCGAGCGGAGCAAGCCAGGGTCTACCGCTGTTAGCGCACCGTCGCGCGGTAGCTCAGGCGCCCGCTCTCGCCGGGTGAGATGCGCGTGGGCACGCTCAGGCGCACATGGGTGATGTCGGTCGCCACCGCGCGTCGGGTGCCGCCCAGCGGCGTCGGGAGCCAGAGCTGGTCCAGCCGGCCCCAGTTCTGGCCGCCATCCACCGAAACCAGGGCGGTCGGGTCGGTCAGCGCCAGGCTGGTCCCGCGCGGCACCGCGTTGGTGAGGGCAATGCCGTCCACCGGCTGGCGCCCTTCATTGCGCCAGTTGACGACGAAGACCAGCCGGTCGCCGGGCGCGACCCGGTCGGGGCTGGCCAGGATGCGCCGGGCGCGTCCGTTGATGTCGGTCTGCACCCGTTCGACGAACATCTGCCTGTCCAGCCGCACGTCCTGCCTGGCGGCGGCAGCATGCGGCACAGCCGCTCCCGCCACGATGCCCGCCAGCATCAAAGTCCGCACCATTTGCGCTTGTCCCCCTTGGTCCGATCCCGGCAAGCGTAGGGCGGGACGCCCAAGATTTGGTTAACATGCGATTTGCCATGGCAGGTCGCCGAATGAAATTGACGCACCGCAGCGCGCGGGTCACACATCGGAAACAAGCGGCAGGGAAAAGATCGTCCGTGACACCCCATGAACAGCATGAGATCAACCGGCGGCGCGACCGTCTGCTCGCCTCGATCGCGCTGACGTCCGGGGTCGGCCTGCTGCTGGCCTTGCCCTTCGCCCTGCGGGAGGGCGCGGAATTCTTCCTGCCCCTGGTTGCGGCGGTGGTGATCGCGATCGCGTTGGTGCCGTTCCTGGAATGGATGGAAAGGCGGCGCGTGCCTTCCGCGCTTGCCGCGCTGATCGCCGTCGTCGTCTTCCTGCTGGTCGCCAACACCGCACTGGTGCTGATCATCGTGCCGGCGACCGACTGGTTCCGGCTGCTCCCCGAACGCTTGCCCAAGATCCAGAACAATCTCGCGCCGCTGATCGACTTCTATGCGCAGCTCCAGCATTTCGTGGACGAAACGGTGCGGATGATGGCCGCCGGCCCGGTCGCGCGGGCGGAGACGGCGGCGGTGGAGGCGCCCCGGTCGCTGCTGCAGTTCGCGGCGACATCCGCGCCCTCGGCGATCATCCAGATGGTCTTCGCGCTGCTGATCATCTATTTCTTCCTCGCCGGCTGGACCCGTCTGCGGCGGCGCACGATCAACAGCCGGGGCAGTTTCGACGGCGCCATGGCGGTCGCGCGGGTGATCCAGAATGTGGTCGACGCGACATCGGCCTATGTGCTGACGATCGCGACCATCAACCTGTGCCTGGGCCTCGCGATCGCGGTGGCGCTCTGGCTGATCGGCCTGCCGTCGCCGCTGATGTGGGGCGGCATCGTCGCGCTCCTGAACTTCATCCCCTATTTCGGGCCGATGCTGGCGGCGATGCTGCTTGCGCTGGGTGGGCTCATGGTCTTCGACGATGTGTGGAAGGCCTTGCTGCCCGCCGCGATCCAGATCGGCTTTCACCTGGTCGAAGCCAATGCGCTCACGCCGATGGTGCTGGGGCGGCGGCTGACGATGAACCCGCTGCTGATTCTCGTGTCGCTGACCTTCTGGGGATGGGTGTGGGGCACGCCCGGCGCGCTCCTCGGAGTGCCGCTGCTCATCATCATCCAGACCGTCGTGTCGGCGGCCGGAACGCCGGATATCGCCGGTTTCCTGTTCGAACGGGGCACGCTGACGGTGGCCTTTCCCGAAGAAAATGACGAGAAAGAAGAAACTGGTGAAAGAGCCGGTTGACAGGTCCGGCGCACCCGCATAGATGCCCGCCCACACCGAACGCGGGTGTAGCTCAGTTGGTTAGAGCGCCGGCCTGTCACGCCGGAGGTCGCGGGTTCGAGCCCCGTCACTCGCGCCACTCTTCTGCAAGAGTGGATGGCCCCAAGAGGCCGGATTTCCTCGAGAAATAACCGTCATGCCAGCGAAGGCCGGCATCTCGTGCGGCTGGGTCGTGCCCTATGGCCTGAGATCCCAGCCTGCGCTGGGATGACCCGGCAGGACATTCATCCGCGCCGCCACCGCCCCGTCTCCATCCAGGCGAGCAGGCGCTTCAGCGGCAAGATCCAGATCCAGATGAGCCCCAGGAAAATATAGACCGGCACCTGCACCACCATCGGCAGATGGCCGATCGGTCCCGACAGGCTGCCGACCAGCACCGCCCACAGCGCGATCAGCCCGAGGATGATGAACATGCCCACGGGCTTGCGCCAGCTGGGCTTGTAGGGGGCGGGCTGGCGGTTCACGCGTCGGGTCCTTCGATCAGTTCGACTTCGGTCAGAATGACATGCAGCGGCAGGTCCCAGGGGTCGGCCGGCAGCACTTCCTGCTCCTGCACGGACCAGGCGAGGCCCACGCGCAGCGCGTCGGGATAACGGGCGAAGGCGCGGTCGTAATAGCCGCCGCCCTGGCCGAGGCGGCTCATCGCCCGGTCGAAAGCCAGCATCGGCGCGATGATGACATCGGGCGCAACGGCCGGACCGCTCGGTTCGGGATGATGGGTGCCGTAAAGGCCGGGGAACAGCTGGTCCTCCGGACGCCAGACCAGGAACTCCATGCTGCCCAGGCGATCGATGACGCGCGGCAGGGCCAGCGTCTTGCCCATCGCCGCCAGCTGTGCGGCGAGCCGCTGCGCGGGCGCTTCCTCGTCCAGGCCCATATAGAGGGCGACGGTCCCCGCCGCGCCCAGCCGCCGGGCGAGGGGGGAGGGAAGCGCCTTGAAGGCCAGGCGGTGGGCGAGCGGATCAAGCCCCCCGACGAACGCGCGACGGCGCTCCCGGGCGAGGGCACGCAGGGCGGTCTTGTCGGCGTCGTCGCTCATGGAAGAGCCTCTGGATTAAGGGACGTCTGGGCTCCCGCCTTCGCAGGAGCGCGTCCCTCATTCAACAGACGGATGGAAAAAAGGTGACGGGACCGCCTCGGCCGTGTGCTGGAATATCCTCTGACGCCTCAACGTCAGGTGGGGACCATGTAGATCGGGCCAGAGCCCGCCCAGGGACAGCCCCCGTGGATGTGATTATCGCCTCAGGGATGTTCGCAAAAGCTCGATACCGCGCAGTGCCCGTCACGCCCAATCTAGGCGTCGGGGGCGGGCTCGACAAGCCTGTCGCACAGCTTTTCTATGCGCAGCGCCAGCGCCTCGATCGCGCGGGCGGCCGGTTCGTCCTCATCTTCCAGCGCCAGCCGCTGCTGCCGCCCGATCGCCTCGCGCTTCAGGTCGTTGAGTTCGTCCGCCAGGAAGAGGGCGGCGAACAGCAGCGTGCGCACCTCGGTCAGCCCGGGCGTATTCTGCTGGGCGAGCCGCGCCTTGCGCTCGATCAGGCTGGCCAGATGGGCCAGATGCGCCTCTTCTCCGTCGCGGCAGCGGATCGGATAATGGCGTCCGGCAATCTGCAAGGTCGTTTCAGCCATGCGCTTCGCCCTTCAGTTCGGCGATCAGATCATCGAGCGATCGAAGCGCCGCGCGCGCCGCTTCGGCGTCCACGGCTTGAGGGGAAGGGGAAGGAGCGTCCGATCCGAGGCCCTGCGCCTCCCGTTCCAGCTGTTCGAGCCGACTGACCGCACGCTCCAGCGTGTCGATCGCCTGCATCATGCGATTGCTTGCCATGGTCCACGCATAACCAAAGTTTTCGCCGCGCAAAAGCCGTCATTGGACGGCTCGACGCGCGCCGAGGGCCGGCCATGGTTGACGCCTCGGGTGCAACGCGACAAAGGGGGCGCGATATCGATTCGCCGGCTCAGCAGGGGGCCGCTTTACAAGCAGGAAAGACGCCAGCCCAGATGACCGTTTCCGAAAAGTCGCTCGCCAGCGCTATCAGGGCGCTTTCCATGGACGCAGTTCAGGCGGCGAACAGCGGCCATCCGGGGATGCCGATGGGCATGGCGGATGTGGCGACGGTCCTGTTCAAGGATTATATGAAGTTCGATCCCAGCCAGCCCAGATGGGCCGATCGCGACCGTTTCGTGCTGTCGGCGGGGCACGGATCGATGCTGATCTACTCGCTGCTGCACCTGACCGGCTATGCGCGGCCGACGATCGAGGATGTCCGCAACTTCCGCCAACTGGGCAGCCCTTGCGCCGGCCACCCGGAGAATTTCGAACTGTCGGGCGTCGAAGCGACCACCGGCCCGCTGGGTTCGGGCCTTGCCACTGCGGTCGGCATGGCGATCGCCGAGCGCCACCTCAACGCGCAATTTGGCGACGAACTGGTCGACCACCGCACCTGGGTAGTGGCGGGCGACGGCTGCCTGATGGAAGGCATCAATCATGAGGCGATCGGCCTTGCCGGGCACCTCAATCTCGGCCGTCTGATCGTGCTTTGGGACGATAACAAGATCACGATCGACGGCTCGATCGACCTGTCGAGCAGCGAGGATGTGCGCGCCCGCTATGCCGCGACCGGCTGG
>DATEJA010000096.1:0-2192 GCA_035278405.1 Sphingobium sp.
ATTGGTAGATGTTTTTTCTCAATGATCGAGCGCGGCCGCGACCTGCGGCGCGATCTTCGCCGCGGTCAGGCCGAAATGCTCGTAGAGCGCTTCCGCCGGAGCCGAAGCGCCGAATGTGTCGATGCCGAAGCGCAGGCCGGCAATGCCGACATAACGCTCCCAGCCGAAAGTCGTGCCTGCCTCAATCGAGCAGCGCAGGACATGGTGCGGAAGGAGATCATCCTTATACGCCTGCGGCTGCGCGTCGAAATGCGCCCAGCTGGGCATGGAAACGACATCCGCGCCAATGCCCTGCTGCTCCAGCAGATCGGCGGTCGCGACCGCGATTTCCACTTCCGAGCCGGTGGCGATCAGCACCACCTTGCGATCGCCCGTCGCGGCGCGCAGGCGATAGGCGCCCTTGGCACAGAGATTTTCGCCTGCCTTCTCGGTGCGCAGCTGCGCCAGATTCTGGCGGGTGAGCGCCAGCACCGACGGGCCGTCCTGGTCCTTGAGCGCCAGTTCCCAGCACTCGGCCGTTTCGACCACGTCCGCCGGACGATAGACGTCGAGGTTCGGGATCATGCGCAGCGACATGACATGCTCGATCGGCTGGTGGGTCGGACCGTCTTCGCCCAGGCCGATGGAGTCATGGGTCAGCACATGGATGGCGCGGGTCTGCTGCAACGCGGCCAGCCGGATTCCGGCGCGCATATAGTCGGAAAAGACCAGGAAGGTGCCGCCATAGGGAATGACGCCGCCGTGCAGCGCCATGCCGTTCATCGCACAGGCCATGCCGAATTCGCGGATGCCGTAATAAACATAGCGGCCGGCATAATCGTCCCTGGTGAGCGGCCCGGTCGACTTGGTCTTGGTATTGTTGGAGCCGGTGAGGTCCGCCGATCCGCCCAGCGTTTCGGGCAGCAGGTCGTTGATCGCGCCCAGCGCCAGCTCGCTCGCCCTGCGGGTCGCGACCTTCTGCGGATTGGCGATCAGCGTGTCGATATAGGCGCTGAGCGAGAAGTCGGTCGGCAGTTCGCCCGCCATGCGACGCTCGAACTCGGCCTTCTGCCCGTTGCTCGACAGGCGGCTTTCCCATTCGGCGCGAACGCCGGCGCCCTTCGCGCCGATCGAGCGCCACTCGGCGGCGATATCCTCGGGGATCACGAAAGGTTCGGCCGTCCAGCCCAAGAATTCGCGGGCGGCGGCGACTTCCTCGACACCCAGGGCCGAGCCGTGGACACCCGAGGTGCCCGCCTTGTTGGGCGCGCCATAGCCGATCTTGGTGGCGCAGGCGACCAGCGAGGGACGCGGATCGGCCAGGGCTTCGTTGATGGCGCGGCGCACATCGGCGACATCATGGCCGTCGCAGGACACGACATGCCAGCCGGTCGCGGCATAGCGGGCGCGCACATCCTCGCTGCTCGACAGGTCGATCGAGCCGTCGATCGTGATCTTGTTATCGTCCCACAAGACGATCAGGCGGCCGAGATTGAGATGCCCGGCAAGGCCGATCGCCTCATGGTTGATGCCTTCCATCAGGCAGCCGTCGCCCGCGACCACCCAGGTGCGGTGGTCGACCAGATCGTCGCCGAACTGCGCGTTGAGGTGCCGCTCGGCGATCGCCATGCCGACCGCGGTGGCAAGGCCCGAACCCAGCGGGCCGGTGGTCGCTTCGACGCCCGACAGCTCGAAATTCTCCGGGTGGCCGGCGCACGGGCTGCCCAGCTGGCGGAAGTTGCGGATATCCTCCATCGTCGGCCGCGCATAGCCGGTCAGGTGGAGCAGCGAGTAGATCAGCATCGATCCATGCCCCGCAGACAGCACGAAACGGTCGCGATCGGCCCATTTGGGTTGGCTGGGATCGAACTTCAGATAATCCTTGAACAGGACCGTCGCCACATCCGCCATGCCCATCGGCATCCCCGGATGGCCGCTATTCGCCGCCTGAACTGCGTCCATGGAAAGCGCCCTGATAGCGCTGGCGAGCGACTTTTCGGAAACGGTCATCTGGGCTGGCGTCTTTCCTGCTTGTAAAGCGGCCCCCTGCTGAGCCGGCGAATCGATATCGCGCCCCTTTGTCGCGTTGCACCCGAGGCGTCAACCATGGCCGGCCCTCGGCGCGCGTCGAGCCGTCCAATGACGGCTTTTGCGCGGCGAAAACTTTGGTTATGCGTGGACCATGGCAAGCAATCGCATGATGCAGGCGATCG
>DATEJA010000097.1:0-5730 GCA_035278405.1 Sphingobium sp.
CGCCGACAGCTTCACCATGCACGCGCCGCGCTACCGGCTGCGCCTCCCTTCGGAAGAGGAATGGCAGCGCCATGTCGCGCGCTTCCTCGACAAGGTGGTCGACCGCATCGTCTCGGCCGACCGCCCGCCCAATTTCGAGGAACCGGCACTCGATCGTGCCGACGCCTGGCCCGAACTGCTGCTGGCGCGCAAGACCCGCCAGCCCCAGGCGATGAATCGCTACGCGCCCGACCGGACCTTCATGATATCGGCGGCGGTCCACGCGCCCGACGGCACAAGCCTGCTCGCGACCGAAAATGCCCGCGACATCACCCGGACGGTGCGCGCCGAACGGCTGCGGCTGGGCATCGTCATCGCGACCGCCGTATTGGCGTCGGTGCTGCTCTCGCTCTTCCTCGCCCGCACCATCGTCCAGCCGCTGCAGCGCCTCGCGCGCGCCGCCGTGCGCGTCCGCCTGGGCCGTGCGCGCGAGGTGACGGTGCCGCGCCTGCCCGATCGGCGGGACGAGATCGGCATGCTCGCCCGCGCGCTTTCCGACATGAGCCATGCCCTGCGGCAGCGGATCGACGCGACCGATGCCTTCGCCGCCGACGTCAGCCACGAGCTGAAAAACCCCATCGCCTCGCTGCGGTCGGCGCTCGACGCGCTCGACCGGGTGGACAGGCCGGACCTGCGCGCCCAGCTCATGGCCATCGCGCAGGACGATGTGCGGCGGCTCGACCGGCTGGTCACCGACATCGCCGAAGCCTCGCGCATCGACGCGCAGCTGTCGCGCACCCGGTTCGAGCCCATCGACCTTGGCCTGCTGATCGAAAAGATGGTCGTCGCCCGCGAGGCGCGCGGCGTGCCGCGCGGCGTCCGCCTCGCCTTCGCCCGCCCGCGCAAGAATGTCGCGGTGGTGCTGGGCGAGGAACAGCGGCTGATGCGCGTGCTCGACAATCTGATCGACAATGCCGTCTCCTTCTCGCCCGAGGGCGGCCTGGTCCAGATCGTCGCGACCGTCGCTGACAATGAAGTGCTGGTCAGCGTCGAGGACGAAGGGCCCGGCGTCCCGCAGTCCCAGCGCGAACATGTGTTTCGCCGCTTCCATAGCGTGCGCCCGGAAACCGAAAGCTTCGGCAAACATTCCGGCCTCGGCCTCGCCATCGCCCGCTCCATCGTCGAAGGCCATCAGGGCAAGATCAGCATCGCCGACCGCGAGGGCAACCAGCGCGGCGCCTGTTTCATGCTGCGCCTGCCCATGGCGGTGGAGCGCGACCCCGGCATTGTCTCGGAATAGGACGCCGCGCGTCAAATCGATTTCCACCGCGCCCCGCAGGGTCTAAGAAGGAAGGGCGATATGGCGCGGCAAGACTCACCCGAAACAGTACATGCGACCAGCGTTGCGATGGGCGGCCGCGCCGTGCTCCTCTTCGGCCCCAGCGGCATGGGCAAGTCGGACCTTGCCCTGCGCCTGATCGATCGCGGCGCGGCCCTCATCAGCGACGACTATACCGTGCTGACCCCGACCGACGATGGGCTGGAAGCCAGCGCGCCCGCCACCATCATCGGCAAGATGGAGGTACGCGGCATCGGCCTGGTCGACATGCCCAGCCTCGCTCGTGCCCCGGTGGCGCTGCTGGTCGACCTTACCCAGGACATCGAACGCATGCCGCTCGACCCCGTCCGCCGCGCCATCGCCGGAACTGAGGTGCCGGTGGTCCGGATCGCGCCCTTCGAAGCGTCCGCGCCCATCAAGGTGGAACTGGCGCTCAAGACCCTGGACCTTCCGTGAGCGCACCGACGCCAAAGACCATCCTGCTCGTTTCCGGCCTGTCGGGCGCGGGGAAGACGACGGCGCTCAAGACGCTGGAGGATATCGGCTGGGAAGTGGTCGACAATCTGCCGCTGCTGCTGCTGGAACGTCTGCTCGACGCGCCGCCGCCCGCCGGGCATGACGAGGTGGACGACCGGCCGCTCGCGCTCGGCATCGACGCGCGCACCCGGGGCTTCGACGCCAATGCCATCGTCCAGCGGATCAAGGCGCTGCGCACCCGGCGCGGCCATGATGTCGAAACCCTGTTCCTCGACTGTTCGGGCCGCGAACTGGAGCGGCGCTTTGCCGAGACGCGGCGGCGCCATCCCCTCGCTACGGACCGCCCGGCGGCCGACGGCATCGCCCGCGAACGCGAACTGACCGAACCGCTGCGCCGCTGGGCCGATCATGTCGTCAACACCACCGGCCTCACCAGCAACGCGCTGCAGCAGGAAGTCCGCAAGCGTTTCTCCCGCGACGCGCGATCGGCGCCGGTCCTGACCATCCTCTCCTTCGGCTTTTCGCGCGGCGTGCCGCAGGATGCCGACCTGATGTTCGACATGCGTTTCCTGCGCAATCCGCATTGGGAAAGCGACCTGCGGCCCAAGACCGGGCTCGACCCCGAAGTGGCCGCCTATGTCGCCCAGGATCCGGCCTATGACAACGCGCTGCGCCAGATCGAACAATTGCTGACGACGCTGCTGCCCCGCTATGCCGAAAGCGGAAAAAGCTATGTCACCGTCGCGTTCGGCTGTACCGGCGGACGGCACAGGTCGGTCCATGTCGCCGAACGTGTCGCCAAATACTTGCAAGACGCGGGCTTTTCGCCCACGGTCTCGCACCGCAATATGGAATCAGCGCCCCAGGACGCCCTGGAGAAGCGCGAACCGGGAGGCCCGAAAGCGTAAATCATGAAACTATTGGGCCAGATAAGTAGATGATTGGACTGGTACTCGTCACTCACGGGGCGCTGGCGACCGAATTCGTCGTGGCGATGGAACATGTGGTCGGTCCGCAACAGCAGATCGAAACCATCTGCATCGGTCCGGAGGACGATATGGAAATCCGCCGCGCGGACATCGCGGCGGCGGTCACGCGCGTCAATGACGGAACGGGCGTGATCCTGCTGACCGACCTGTTCGGTGGCACCCCCTCCAACCTCGCCATCTCGCTGCTGAAGGCCGGCGAGATCGAGGTGATCGCGGGCATCAACCTGCCCATGCTGATCCGCCTGGAAAGCGCGCGCAAGGTCATGGACGTGCGCCAGGCGGTTGCCGCCGCGCGCGAGGCGGGGCAGAAATATATCAGCGTCGCGTCCGAACTATTGGGTAGCACCACATGAGCGAAATCAGCCAGGAGGTCCGGATCAGCAACAAGCGCGGCCTCCACGCCCGCGCCAGCGCCAAATTCGTGACCTTGGCGAGCGGTCTGCCGGCGCAGATCACCGTGCGCAAGGACGGCAGCGAAGTCACCGGCACCTCGATCATGGGCCTGATGATGCTGGGCGCCGCGCTCGGCGATTCCATCATCATCAGCGCGACGGGGCCGGAAGCGGAAACCTCGCTCGGCAAGCTGGTGACCCTGGTCGAAGACAAGTTCGGCGAAGAATAGCCCTTTTACCGCCTCGCTCCGGCCGATAGAGAGGCCGCTTCACCCTCAAGAGGAAGCAGGGCGCAAGTGGCACGCGAAATCACCGGATTTTCCAACCCGCTGGTGAAGCGCGTCCGTTCCCTGCGCGAAAAGAAGTTCCGCAAGGCCGAAGGGCTGTTCCTGGCCGAGGGCCTGCGCATCCTCACCGAAGCGCGCGAGGAAGGCGTGCTGCCCGAAATGCTGTTCCACGCCGGCTCCACCCACCCGCTCGCCGCCGACCTGATCGCGGCGATGGAAGCGGCCGGCGGCGATGTCATCGAAACCACCCCCGACATCCTCTCCAAAATCTCCGGCAAGGACAATGCGCAGGCGGTGGTCGGCGTCTATCGCGACCGCCTGACCCCGCTGGAAAAGCTCGACCGTAGCAGCGCAGACATCTGGATCGTCGCCCAGTCGCTGCGCGATCCCGGCAATCTCGGCACGATCCTGCGCACCGGCGATGCGGTGGGCGCGGGCGGCCTCATCCTGATCGACGATTGCGTCGACCCCTTCTCCGTCGAATCCGTCCGCGCGTCGATGGGCGCGCTCTTTACCCAGAGCATCACCCAGGCGCGCTGGGGCGAGTTCATGCACTGGCTGCGGCAGGGCCCCGGCGAGCTGATCGGCACCAGCCTGAAGGCCACCCAGGATTATCAGGAACCCCGCTATCAGAGCCCCAGCTTCCTGCTGGTCGGCAATGAAGCGCAGGGCCTGCCCGAAGCCTATGAGGCGGAGTGCGACCAGTTGGTGAAGATGCCCATGCTGGGCAAGGCCGACAGCCTGAACGCGGCCGTCGCTTGCGCCGTCATGGCCTATGAATTGCTGAACCAGAAAAGACGAAGAATGTAAGGACCGTCGTTCCCGCCAAGGCGGGAACCCATCTCCCGGCCTCGCGGCGCAGATTGACGCCGGAGATGGATTCCCGCTTTCGCGGGAATGACTGGATCGAATTGAGCGACGGGGGGACAAGAAGACGTGGCACAGACAAGTGGAATCGGCGCCATGCTGCGCCACAAGCGCGTGTTGGCGGCCAGCCTGATCGGCACGGCGGTCGAATTCTACGACTTCTATATCTACGCCACCGCCGCCAGCCTCGTCTTCGGCCCGCTTTTCTTCCCCGCCACATCGCCCTCCGCGCAGCTGATGGCCGCCTATGGCAGCCTCGCCCTCGCCTTTTTCGCCCGGCCCTTGGGCGCGGCGGTGTTCGGCCATTATGGCGACCGCATCGGGCGCAAGGCGACGCTGGTGACCTCGCTGATGCTGATGGGCGGCTCGACCCTGGCGATCGGCTTCCTGCCCACCTATCAGGCGATCGGCTGGTGGGCGCCGATGATCCTGTGCATCCTGCGCTTCGGCCAGGGCTTTGGCCTCGGCGGCGAATGGGGCGGCGCGGCGTTGCTGGCCGTGGAAAACGCCCCGCCCGGATGGCGCGCGCGCTTCGGCATGTTCCCGCAATTGGGCGCGCCGGTCGGCTTCCTCGCCGCCAACGGCCTGTTCCTCATCCTGGGCGTCTTCCTCACCGACAAGGATTTCTTCGCCTGGGGCTGGCGCCTGCCTTTCCTGGGCAGCGCGGTGCTGGTGTTCCTGGGCCTCTGGGTGCGGCTGAAGCTCAGCGAAACCCCCGAATTCGCCGCCGCGCAGGCCGAAGCCCCGCCGCCGGCCCTGCCCCTCGGCACCTTGCTGACCCAGCATCTGGGCGCCGCCATCGCCGGCACCTTCGCGGTCGTGGCCTGTTTCGCCGTCTATTATATCGCCACCGCCTTCGCGCTCGGCTATGGCACGACCACGCTCAAGATCGACCGCGAAACCTTCCTGGCGATCCAGCTGGGCGCGATCCTGTTCATGGGCGGCAGCATCGTCATCGCGGGCTGGTGGTCCGACAAGAGCAGCCCGACGCGCGTGCTGGTCGCCGGCTGCATCGGCGCGGTGCTGATGGGCGTCATCTTCGGGCCCGCCATGGGCACGGGCCAACTGCTGCCCATCTTCCTGATCCTCAGCCTCGCGCTGTTCCTGATGGGCTTCGTCTACGGCCCGCTCGGCGCCTATCTGCCGCATCTCTTCCCGGTGCAGCTGCGCTATACCGGCGCATCCTTCGCCTTCAACCTGGGCGGCATCATCGGCGGCGCCCTCGCCCCGATCGTCGCGACCTGGCTGATCCAGGTGCAGGGGGTGGCGCTGGTCGGCCTCTATATGTCGGCGGCGGCGGCGATCAGCCTTTGCGGGCTGTGGTTTACGAGCCGCGCGCCGGACTGACGCACGCATCCTCTACCGTCATTCCCGCAACCCCAAGGGCGGCGTAGCCAAGG
>DATEJA010000098.1:0-4410 GCA_035278405.1 Sphingobium sp.
ACCCCCGCCGCGACGGCGGACAGCCGTTCCCATGCCGCGTCCGCATCATGCGCGACGAGCGTGATCTTGGTGAGGGTCGGCTTGGCCTTTTCCGGCTGGCGGGTGCGGTAGGTGTCGATGCGCCACGCCCGCAACTGCGCCCCGGAGGCGAGCCGCGCGGCATTGTCGCCGCTGACGCCGCCGAAAAATTCGACCGCCGCATGGGTCGCGCCGCTGGTCAGCAGCTTGGCGGTGAGCGCCGCGCCCGCGCGCTCATAGTCACCCTCGGCGCCCGCGCCGGTGCCGATCAGGACGACGCGCAGCACCTTGCCGCCTTCCTCCACGAAGCTTTCGAAGCTGCTGCCCGCCTCGCCGGTGAAGCGGGCGGCCGCCGCGCCCGCGGCCAGCGTCGGCGCGGCGGCAAGCGGCAGGGCGTCGAAGCCGCCCTTGGGAACGGCAAAGACCAGAGTGTCGGCGTCGGGACGTACCGGGCTGAACGCGATTTCCATCAAGGGTCCTTCTTCCTCGTCTGCAATGGCGGTGTCTTTCGTCAGATAATGGCGCTTGTCCAATCTGGCAAAGCCGTTCGGCCGATTTCCGACAAAAGGGGCTGACGAACGATTGCGGCGCTGGCAAAGCAATGCGATAGGCGGGCAACGAAGCGCCCCTGAAGAGGCACGATCCCCTTGGCAATATCCTCCCCTGTCCTGCGTTTGAAACATCTGCTGCCCGCCGGCGTGGCCCTTGCCTGCGTCGCCGCCGCCGTGCCCGCCTTGGCGCAGGACGACTTCCAGGCGCCGCCCCGGCCCGTCAGCGTGCCCGACGCGCCGGTGCCCGCCAGCGACGAGCAGATCGGCTTTTCCGCCGATGCGCTGGAATATGACAGCAATACGGAGATCGTGACCGCCACCGGCAATGTGCAGTTGCTGCGCCAGGGCAACCGGCTGCGCGCCGACAAGGTGGTGTGGAACCGCACCACCGGCCAGGTGGAGGCGCGCGGCAATGTGTCGGCCACCGATCCCGAAGGCAATATCGCCTATGGCGACCGTTTCGAGGTCACCGACACGCTGAAGGACGGCACGGTCGAAAATATGCTGCTGGTGTTGCAGTCCGGCGGCCGGCTGGCGGCGATGCAGGGCGAGCGGGTGAACGGCGTCTATACGCTGCACAAGGCCGCCTATACCGGCTGCAAGGTCGAGGACAGCCATGGCTGCCCCAAGGAACCGACCTGGCAGATCAAGGCGGTCAAGGTCGTCTATGATCCGGTGCGCGGCCGGGTCAAATATCGCAACGCCAATGTCGAGCTGTTCGGCCTGCCACTGATCCCGCTGCCGGGCTTTTCCCATCCGGTGGGCGACAATGGCGGCACCGGCCTGCTGGTGCCCGACCTGCGCTATACCCGCGCGAACGGGGCCGAGATCGCGCTGCCCTATTATCTGAAGCTCGCGCCCAATCGCGACCTCACCATCACGCCCCACGTCTTCACCAACGTGCTGCCGATGCTGCAGCTCAATTTCCGGCACCGCTGGGACCGGGGCGCCTATCAGATCACCGGCTATGCGACCGAGGGCAGCCGCACCGCCGTCTCTTCGGCGAGTTCCACCGTCAGCGGCAGTTCGCAACGGGATTTCCGCGGCTATCTGGATGCCAGCGGCGGAATGCAGCTGACGCCCGAATGGAGCATCAACGGGTCGATCCGCGTCGCGAGCGACCGCACTTTCCTGCGCCGCTACGATATCAACCGCGACGACCGGCTGCGATCGACCATCGGGGCCCAGCGGATTGGCGAGAACAGCTATTTCTCGATCGCCGGCTGGGCGGTGCAGACGCTGCGCCTGGGCGATTCGCAAGGACAGACGCCGATCGCGCTGCCGGTCATCGACTATCGGCTGCGGCTGACCGACCCCTTGCTGGGCGGCCGCATCCAGCTTCAGGCGAACACGCTCGCCATCACCCGCACCCATGGCCAGGACACGCAGCGCGCCTTCGCCGCGTTCGAATGGAATCTGCGCAAGCTGACCGGCATGGGGCAGGAGGTGAATTTCACCACCTATCTGCGCGGCGACGTCTATCACAGCAGCGACAATCTGCTGAACAACATCCCCCGCTATGCCGGCGATCCGGGCTGGAAGGCGCGCGGCATCGCCGCCGCCGCCATCGACATTCGCTGGCCCTTCATCGGCGAGGCGTTCGGCGGGGTGCAGCGGATCGCCCCGCGCGTGCAGATCGTCGCCGCGCCGCGTCTTGCCAACATGTCCGTCCCCAATGAGGACGCGCGCGCCATCGACCTGGAGGACAGCAACCTCTTCGCGCTCAACCGCTTTTCCGGCTATGACAGGTTCGAGGATTCGACCCGCGTCACCTATGGGCTGGAATATAGCCTGTCGCTGCCCGACTTCTCGCTGGAGACGGTGGTCGGCCAGAGCTATCGCCTCAACAATCGCGAAAGCATCCTGCCGGACGGCACCGGCCTGTCCGACCGCCTGTCCGACATCGTCGGCCGCACTACCGTGCGCTACAAGGATTTCGTCAGCCTGACGCACCGTTTCCGGCTGGACAAGGATGGCCTGGCGGTCCGCCGCAACGAGATCGACGCCACCATCGGCAGCCGCAAGACCTATGCGATGGTCGGCTATCTGCGCCTCAACCGCAACGCCGCGCCGGGCCTGGAAGACCTGCTCGACCGGGAGGAACTGCGCCTGGGCGGCCGCGTGCAGTTCGCCCGCTTCTGGTCGGTCTTCGGATCGACCGTCATCGACCTTACCGACAAGAAGGAAGATCCGCTGAGCATGGCCGACGGCTATGAGCCGGTGCGCCATCGTCTGGGCATCGCCTATGAGGATGACTGCCTGACGCTCGGCTTCACCTGGCGCCGCGACTATCTCGCCGCCGGCGACGCGCGAAAGGGCAACAGCTTCCAACTACGGCTGGCTTTTCGCAATATCGGTATATAAGGATCAGCCTTCCCGTTCAGGATCGGTCCTGGCCGCTCAGGACTGGTTAAGGCGGATCGGTGCATTTAGGCGCCGAACCGCAATGGAGAGTTTTGTCGACGATGCAGCCTGTCGTTTCCCCGTCTTCCCGCCTCGGCCGCTCCGTCCGCGCAGGCGTGCATGCCCTGCTCCTGTCCTCGATCCTGCTGGGGTCGGGCGTCACGCATGTCGCCGCCCAGACGGTGGATGATGAGGACAAGGTCGCGACGCAGCAGCTGAACCTGCCCAAGGATGTCACCGTCTTCGGCAAGAGCGATCCCAATGTCCGCAAGGCGACGGCGATCGTCAACGGCCGCATCATCACCGGCACCGACGTCGACCAGCGCCTCGCCCTCATCATCACCGCCAATGGCGGCAAGGTATCGCCTGAGGAAAAGGAGCGGCTACGCGTCCAGGTGCTGCGCAACCTGATCGACGAAACGCTGCAGATCCAGGAAGCGGCCGCCCACGACATCAAGATCGACAAGGCGGAAATCGACGAAAGCTATCAGCGGGTCGCGGCCAATTTCCGCCAGTCGCCCGCCCAGTTCGACCAGTATCTGCGTAGCCAGGGCAGCGCGCCCGCCAGCATCAAGCGCCAGATCGAAGGCGAACTGGCCTGGAGCCGCCTGCTCCGCCGCAACATCCAGCCCTTCGTCAATGTATCGGCGGACGAGGTCAAGTCGGTGGTCGACCGCATGAACGCGGCCAAGGGCAGCGACGAATTCCGCATCGGTGAAATCTACCTGTCGGCCACGCCCGAAAACCAGGCGCAGATCGTCGCCAACGCGCGCAACATCATCGACCAGATCAAGCAGGGCGGCAGCTTCGCGGCCTATGCGCGGCAATTTTCCGAAGCCTCCACGGCGGCGGTCGGCGGCGACCTGGGCTGGGTGCGGCCGGCACAGCTGCCCGATGAACTGGCCAAGGCGGCGAGCGAAATGCAGGTCGGCCAGATCGCAGGCCCGATCCCGGTGCCGGGCGGCGTTTCGGTCATCTATGTCATGGACAAGCGCAAGGTGCTGACCGCCGATCCGCGCGACGCGCTCTTGAGCCTCAAGCAGCTGTCGATCAGCTTCCCGCAGGGCACGACCAAGGAACAGGCGAGCGCCAAGGCGGCCGCCTTCGCCGCGCAGACCAAGGCGATCAAGGGGTGCGGCGAGGCCAATGAGCTGGGCGGAAAGCTGGGCGCCGACGTGGTCGACAATGACAATGTGAAGGTGCGCGACCTGCCGCCGCAGCTGCAGGAAATCCTGCTCAACCTGCAGGTGGGCGAGGCGACCCCGCCCTTCGGCTCGATCAATGACGGCGTGCGCGTGCTCGTCGTCTGCGGCCGCGACGACGCGGCGTCCACCGCCGCGCCCAACCCGGAGCAGATCATGGCGCAGCTGGAGGAAGAACGGGTCAACAAGCGCGCGCGCATCTATCTGCGCGATCTTCGCCGCGATGCCGTCATCGA
>DATEJA010000099.1:0-13131 GCA_035278405.1 Sphingobium sp.
GATAGGCCGCCGGCCATCCCCGCGCATCCGCCTCCACGCTCACCCGCTCGGGCCGCAGCGCATAAAGTTCGCCGGGGCTCCCGTCCGCGCCCGCCAATATCTGGACATAGCCATTGCCGTGCAGCAGCAAATGGCTCGCCAACGTCTCGACCAGCGATTGCCCGCCCGAACAGCGCAGCACCAGGCCCAGCACCCGCGCCGCCTCCTGCGCGTCCACCCCGTTCGCGCTCAGCGCCGTGCTGCCCGCCCCTTCCGAAACCAGCCGCATCGCCCGCTGCGCCACCGGATTGCCGATGATCCCGGCGCGCAGCTGCGCCTCATAGCTTGCCGGCCACTCACCCAGCGCCACCGCGCCCGAACCCCAGGCACGCGCCAACACCGGCCGCGCGCCCGCGCGCGCCGCCTTCGCCCCGAACAATTTCATGCAAAAACCCCGCCTAACAAAAATCCTCTCCCCTTCAGGGGGAGAGGATGGTGAAGCTTGGCGGCGCCAGCCGCCTAGCGAAACCTGGAGAGGGGGCCCGCGCCACCCCTCCCGAAATACCAGCCGTCCTCCTGAACTTGGTTCAGGATCCATCACACCCCACACTCAGGTCCTGCCGACGGCGAAATGCCGGCCGCCCTCAAGGATTCCGCGCCAATACCCGATCACAGGCCGCGTTCGTCCCCTCGCTCTTCCCGATCACCCGGCCCGCCACCGCCCCCGCAGCGCCCGCCAGCAGCGACTCACCCAAACTCCCGCCAGCCAAGGCACCCACGCCAGCACCACCGGCAGCACCGATCACCGTCCCGCGATCACGCCCCTTCTTCGCCTGCAACAGGCAATAGCGCACCTCGTCCCGGTCGCGCGGCGCCGCGCGCGCCACCCGCGCCCGCTCCTTGCCGTTCAGCGAAGCCGCCATGACCGGCGTCGCCACCAGCGTCGCACTTGCCGCCAACATTATGAATTTGCCCAGTTTCATGGGATCATCTCCTTGCAACCTTGCGCCATGATAATAAGCGGAAAGCGCAGGACAAGTTCCTCACATCCCCCGCACCCGCGCATCCCCGCGCCGCCCGAGCATCAGCTCGGTCAGCGCCCAGACCAGCGCGTCGGCGCGATCGGGCGACCGCCCCGGCCCGACATAGCCGCCGCCCGCCACCAGCCCGCACAGTTCATCCTCCAACGCCCAGAAGGCGCCGCGATGCCGCACCCGCCCGGCTTCGTAGAGCGCCGCCACCGGCTCGGCCCGCGCCGCCTTCCCCCGGCTCGCATGCACCAGCCGCACCGGCAGCGCCGCGTCGGCCGCGCGCAGCACGCTTTCCACCATCGCGCCGCCATTATTCGCCTCCGCCACGACGCGATCGGCGCCATGCCCGCTCGCCGCCGCCGCGACCGCGCGCGCCCAGCCTTCGGGCGATGCCTTCTCGACGCTCGCATCGGCGATGACATAGGCGCGGCCGTCGGCGCCCAGCCCCGCGACCACGATGCCGCAGGCGTCGCCATGCGCCGAAGCGGGCGGATCGACCGCCACCACCACGCGCGCCAGATGCGCCTCGCCATCCTCCCGGCCCGGCACATGCGCCACCCGGCACCGCTCCAGCAGTTCGCGGTTCCACAGCGCGCCTTCCACCTCGGTGATCAGCTCGCCGTCCAGCTCCTGCCGGCCCAGCCGCGTCGCGCCATATTGCCGCTCCATCGCCGCGACGAAGCCGGGCGCCAGATGCGCTTCATTGTCCGCCGTCCGCCCGCGCGTCACCATGACGTCGCCGCCATCGCGCGCCACCAGCTTGCGCACCAGCGGCACCGGCCGGGGCGTCGTCGTCGCCAGCAGGCGCGGCTTGGCTCCCAGCCGCAATCCCATCGCCAGATTGTCCCACGCCGCCTCGCCGCAAGGCCATTTGGCGATCTCGTCCGCCCAGCCATAGCTGAACTGCGGCCCGCGCAGGCTTTCCGGCTCGGCCGCGCCGAACAGGGTCGCGATCGCGCCATTGGGCCAGATCAGCCGCCGCAGCGCGGGCGAAAAGGCCGGCCGGTTCCACCAGGGCGCAATCGCCAGCAGCCCCGATGGCCCTTCCACCATCACGCCGCGCGCCTCGCCCAGCGTCGCGCCGACCAGCGCGATCCGCGCGCTCCCGTCCGCTTCGGCGATGGCGCGCACCCATTCCGCTCCCGCGCGCGTCTTGCCGAAACCGCGACCGGCCATCATCAGCCAGACCTGCCAATCCCCCGCCGGCGCCAGCTGGGCCGGTCGCGCCAGCCAGCGCCAGTCATGCGCCAGCGCCTGCGCCGCCGCGCCATTGAGCCCCGCGAGCACCCGCTCGCGCGCCTCGACAGGCAGCCGCGCCAGCCGCTCGAAATCCGAAACTGCGTCCATCGGCCCCGCTCCCCTCGCCGCGCTTCACCCCTGTTCCGTCGCCCCGCCTCTTCGCAGCCCGCGCCGCGCGCCTATATGAAGCCTCCATGATCTCGATCCGACCCGCCCGCGCCGCCGATGGCGACCGCCTGCTCGCCATCTGGCGCCGCGCAGTAGACGCGACCCACCATTTCCTTGAGCCCGCCGATCGCGCCGCAATCGATGCCGAAGTCGCGCACATGCTCCCCCAGGCCGCCGCCTGGCTCGCCACCGACGCCGAAGACCAGGCGGTCGGCTTCATGCTGATCGACGGCACGCATATGGACGCGCTCTTCATCGATCCCGACTGGCACGGCCAGGGCGTCGGCCGCTCGCTCGTCGCCCATGGCCTCGAACTCCACCCCGCCCTCACCACCGACGTCAACGAACAGAATGAAGCCGCGCTGGCCTTCTACGACCGCATGGGCTTCGCCCGCACCGGCCGCTCCGACCAGGACGCCCAAGGCCGCCCCTACCCCCTCCTCCACCTCCGCTACGCCCCCGAACCAGGGCGGTGACCAACCTGCTACCCCCCCTCCCTACGCCGAACCTCCAAATCATTTTCCCAGAGGGCTCTCACGGCAAAACGACATAGCCGCCCCTCACCCCACCCCACTCCGCTCCCGCACCTGCGCCAGCGCCGCGCGCAGCCGCTCGACCGCATCCTCGCCATCGGGCCGCTCCACCGCATCGGCCGCGCTTTTCGCCGCCGCCTCACGCCGGTGCTGCACCAGCAGCCGCACGGCCACCGCATTGGGATGGCCGCGCTTCACCTTGCGGCTCTTCACCATTCCCTCCGCGTCCAGCACCAGTTCCTCCTCCTCCGTGCCGAACAGCGACTGGCGCAGCAGCAGCGCCTCCAGCTCGGCATAGCCGATGCTCATCGCCTGCGCCCATTCGCGCGCGAAGCCGGGGTCGCGCCGCTTCTGATAATAGGCGCTCGACAGATTCTTGCCCGCCACCCGCGCCGCCTCGCTGACATTGCAGGTCGCCGCCAGCGTTTCCATGAAGATGCGCCGCCGCTCGGCGGTCCAGCCATCCTTGCGCACCGCGCGCAGCTGGGCCCCGCTTCCCACCGCGCCGCGCTGGCTGCGCTGCACCACCAGCTCGCGGTCCGGCCCGTCGCTCGCCTTGCCGGAAAAGCGGCGCGCCGCGTCCCTGCCTGCCTCGTCCGCCATGTCCATCCTTTCGCCCCGCCACCCGAATCAAAAGCCCGCCCGCAGCAAAAAGGGCCGGCCCATCCGGACCAGCCCTTCTTTCCCGCCGCCTTGGCGACTCACATTTTCCCACTGTCGACATCTCTGCCGGAACAGCGTGACGATGTCAAGCAAAATGTTCCAGATAGGTTAGTTTACCCGCCGCGCATCCGCTCCATCGCCTTGGCCTCCGCCTCCAGCGCGGCGGCGATGCTCGGCCGCGCGCGCATCTCCTCCATCCACCGCGCCACCCGCGCCCAGCGCCCGTCCTTCAGCGCGGCGCTGCAATAGCCGACATTGACGAGCGGGCAGAACACCGCGATGTCCGCCAGGGTGAAGCGATCCTCCACCAGGAAACCGCTGTCCGGCAACACCTTCTCGATATAGTCCAGCACCGGCGGCAGCTTTTCCGCCTCCGCCTGGTCGGCCGCCGCCAGATCCTGCGGCAGGCCCAGCAGCGGCGCCACCATGCGGTTGAAGAACATCGGCACCCCCGCCGCCTGCAGGATCGTGTCGCCGAATTCCTCATACCAGATCGTCCGCGCCCGCGCCTTCGCCTCGGTCGGGATCAGGTTCGGCTCGGGCCGGATGGCATCCATATAGGTTATGATGGCGCTGCTGTCGCTGATCAGGAAATCGCCGTCCTGCAAGGCCGGGATCTTGCCGAAGGGCGACGCCTTGGCAAATTCCTCCCCGCCCTGCTCGAAGCCGCCGGGCCGCAATTCATGCGCCAGCCCCTTTTCCTGCGCGAAGATGACGACCTTGCGCACGAAGGGCGAAGGGCGGGCTCCGTAGATGATCATGACTCGTCTTCCTCCTGAACGATCGGCGCGCATCATGTCATTTCAGTATCGAAACGCAACCCATTAATTCAGGGATCAACCCGCGCCGTCGACAGCCCGCTTGTAATCAATCCTTATCCGCACCCAGCTCCCCACCATCGCCTTGCCGTTGACGCGCGGGGGTCGCACCAGGAACTGCCAGGACGCCAGCCGCACCGCCCGGGCAAAGCCCGATCCGGTCGGCGATTCCCCCAGCGCCTGGCAATTGTCGACATGAAAGTCGTCGACCGTCTTGCACGCCACCAGGCCCCATCCGCTGGGCGGCGCGTCGGCGGGGATATAGGTCGCCAGCTCGGCGGGGCTCGGCCGCCGATACCATTCCGCCTCGAACAGCTGCACCCCGCCCGGCCCTTCACCCGGGCCCGCCACCGCCGCGCTCTGCCCCTGCCCGCTGGCGCCCGCGCCCGCCTCCTTGGCCGGCATCTTCCCGATATCGGCCGACGCCATCTCCTTGCTGTCCATCTCCAGGAAAGGCAGCGGCGCCTTGGGCACCGGCAGGATCACGCGCGGCGGCTCGCGGCGAACCACCACCGGCGGCGTCGGCTGCCGCGCCACCTTCTTCTGCGGCTTCTCCTTGCGCTCGCGCGACTCGCTCTTGCGCGCCTGCGCCTTCTTTTCCGGCTTTTCCGAAGGCGCCAGGGTAAAGCTCACCGGATGGCGCTCATCCTCGACGCGCACATCGGGTCGCGGCGCCAGCGTCAGCAGCGCCAGCAGCAGCAGCCCGTTGAGCGCCAGCGCGAACAGCAACCCACCGCCGCGCTCGCGGATCTTGGGCCAGGACAGGGAAGCAGGGATCACGGGATAAGGGGTCCGCCGAACGAAGGAGGCTGCGTCATCGCCTTGGCCAGACGCCGCCCGACCGCCGGGGCCGTCCTGTCAGCACACATCTTCCTCATTGACGACCGGCCGGCTTTCGCGCGTCGCGCGCATCCGGCTGTTGGGATCGTCGGGATCGGACGTCAGCACGACATGATCCTCATGCACCTCCAGCAGCACGCCGACGAAAGGCATGCCCGCCAGCGATCCGGTCACGCGATAGCTCACGGAGTCGCCGACCTTGAAAGTCGCCGGTTCGCTATTGAATTCAAAGGGGCAACCGCCCTCTCCCATGCCGAACATGGTCATCTCCTTTTCGCGGCCATCCTACCCGCCCGGCCGTCGCGGGATCAAGCCGCCTGATCCTTTCATCAGCGGCGCGATCAGAAAAGCGCTGGCGACGCATCCCCATCTCGGCTAGGTCCGCCCGCGATGCTCACCAAGCTCTATCAATGGACGCTGGCCAAAGCCGCCCACGCCCATGCCGAACGCTGGCTCTTTGCCGTTTCCTTCATGGAAAGCAGCTTCTTCCCCATTCCGCCGCACCCGCTGCTCGGCCTCATGTGCCTGGCCCGGCCCGAACGCGCGATCCGCTTCGGCATCATCTGCACCCTCGCTTCGGTGCTGGGCGGCCTGTTCGGCTATGCCATCGGCCATTTCCTCTATGAAGCGGTCGGCCAGCAGATCCTCCAGGCGCTCGGCCTTGCTGCCAAATTCCCCGTCGCCGCCTGCTATCTGCGCGACTATGGCGCGGAAATCATCCTGGTGAAGGGCGCGACGCCCATCCCGTTCAAGCTCATCACCATCACGGCAGGCTTCATCGGCCTGTCGCTCTTCACCTTCCTCTGGGCCAGCATCCTTTCGCGCGGCTTCCAATTCCTCCTCGTCGGCTTCCTGTTCTGGAAATTCGGCAGCCCGATCAAGGCGTTCATCGAAAAATATCTCGCGCTGCTCTCCGCCGCCTTCCTTGTCCTGGTGGTCGGCGGCTTCGTCGCCGCCTCGGCCCTGTCGGGCGGCGGGCACAAGGATGACAGGTGCAGCCACGCCACCCTGGCCAGCCTGCGCTGACCGCCCGATGAAGGACCTGATCGGCCGCTCCCCCCGGCTCGCCGCGCTGCTCGCCGGTTTCGTCTCGGCCACCGGCTTCGAGCCGCTCAAGCTCTGGCCCGTCACCCTCGCCTGCTTCGCGCTGCTGCTCTGGTTGATCGAGCGCGCCCCCAACCGCCGCGCCGCCTTCACCCGCGGCTGGCTGTTCGGCGTCGGCCATTTCACCCTGGGCCTTAACTGGATCGCCCACGCCTTCAGCTTCCAGGACGCGATGCCCCACTGGTTCGGCTATGGCGCCGTGCTGCTGCTGTCGCTCTACCTGGCGGTCTATCCGGGCCTCGCAACGCTGGGCGCCTGGTGGCTCAACCAGATGCTCCCCTCCCGCAAGCGGGAGGGGCAGCGAGACTTGGCGGCTCTGCCGCCTGGTCGCAGCGGGGTGGGCACGAACGCCACCCTCATCCTCCTCCTCGCCGCCACCTGGCTCGCCGCCGAATATCTCCGCGCCGTCATCTTCACCGGCTTCGCCTGGAACCCCTTGGGCGCCACCCTCCTCCCCACCGGCATCGCCATCGCCGCGACGATCATCGGCACCTATGGCCTGGGCGCCCTCGCCATCCTCGCCGCCGGCGCGCTCCTCCTCGCCGTCCGCCGCCAGTTCATCCCCGCCGCCGCCCTCGCCGCCCCGCTCGCAGCCCTCGCGCTCTGGGGCATCCTCACCGCCGCCCCGCCGACCCCGGCCGGCGCGCCCCGCATCCGCGTCGTCCAGCCCAATATCGGCCAGGACGAGAAATATTCCCCCGACCTTGAACAGGCGCATTTCCGCACCCTCGCCGCCCTGTCCGGCCGCCCCCGCCCCGCGCCGCGCCTCATCTTCTGGCCCGAAGCCGCGATCCCCGCCTATCTCGACCTGGAACCCGACTGGCGCGAGCGGCTCGCTGGCCTGCTCGGCCCCGGCGACCTGCTGATGACCGGCGCGACCAAGGTCTATTTCAAGACGGTCGAGAAGAACGGCGTCGCCGAAAACGCGCTCGCCGGCGCCAACAACAGCCTCTTCATCGTCTCGCCCCAGGCCCAGCTGCTCGGCCGCTACGACAAGTCCCACCTCGTCCCCTATGGCGAATATCTGCCGATGCGCAGCATCCTCCAGCCGCTCGGCCTTTCGCGCCTGGTGCCCGGCGACGCCGATTTCTGGCCCGGCCCCGGCCCGCAAAGCCTGACCCTGCCCGCCACGCTCGGCCGCCCGGACCTCAAGATGGGCGTCCAGATCTGCTACGAGATCATCTTTTCCGGCCAGGTGATCGACGCGAAGAACCGCCCCGCCTTCCTCTTCAACCCGTCCAACGACGCCTGGTTCGGCAATTGGGGCCCGGTCCAGCATCTGGCGCAAGCCCGCCTCCGCGCGATCGAGGAAGGCATCCCCATCATCCGCGCGACCCCCACCGGCGTCTCCGCCGTGGTCGACGCGCGCGGCCATGTCCTCCACGCACTCGGCCTCCATCGCGCCGGCTTCCTCGACACCGCCCTCCCGCCCGCGCTGCCCCCGACGCTCTTCGCCCGCATCGGCAATGGGGCGTCCTTCGCCTTCATGGCACTCCTCATCGCGCTTGCCATTGCCACCCGCAGATTGAGCCGCTAATAGCCACATAAACTTTTCTTTATGTCGCTTTTGACGCCAGCCTGCTAACGGGAGTCCCATGCGCAGCAATTATCTCTTCACCTCGGAATCCGTGTCCGAAGGCCATCCCGACAAGGTCGCCGACCAGATTTCCGACGCCATCGTCGACCTGTTCCTGTCCAAGGACCCCGAAGCGCGCATCGCCTGCGAAACGCTGACGACGACCCAGCTCGTCGTCCTCGCCGGCGAAATCCGCTGCAAGGGCGTCTATGAAAATGGTGAGTGGGCCCCCGGCGCCAAGGAAGAGATCGAAAAGGCCGTTCGCGACACGGTGAAGCGCATCGGCTATGAGCAGGAAGGCTTCCATTGGGAAAGCTTCCGCTTCGAAAACAACCTCCACGGCCAGTCCGCCCACATCGCGCAGGGCGTCGACGCGTCCGGCAACAAGGATGAAGGCGCCGGCGACCAGGGCATCATGTTCGGCTTCGCCTGCGACGAAACCCCCGACCTGATGCCCGCGACCCTCGACTACAGCCACAAGATCCTCGCCAAGATGGCGCATGACCGCCACACCGGCCGCGCCCCCTTCCTGGAGCCCGACGCGAAGAGCCAGGTCACGCTGCGCTTCGAAAATGGCAAGCCGGTCGCCGCGACCGCGATCGTCGTCTCGACCCAGCATGGCAAGGGCTATGACGAAGGCGACAAGGAAGCGGAACTGAAAGAATATGTGAAGGGCGTCGTCGCCGAAGTCCTGCCCGGCGACCTGCTGGGCGACGAAACCGTCTATCACATCAACCCGACCGGCAGCTTCGAAATCGGCGGCCCGGACGGGGACGCCAGCCTTACCGGCCGCAAGATCATCGTCGACACCTATGGCGGCGCTGCCCCTCATGGCGGCGGCGCGTTCAGCGGCAAGGACCCGACCAAGGTCGACCGCTCGGCCGCCTATATCACCCGCTATCTCGCCAAGAATATCGTCGCCGCCGGCCTTGCCAAGCGCTGCACGATCCAGCTCGCCTACGCCATCGGCGTCAGCGAACCGCTGTCGCTCTATGTCGACACCCACGGCACCGGCAGCGTCGACGACGCGCAGATCGAACAGGCGATCAAGTCGATCAAGGAACTGGGCGGCCTCACCCCGCGCGGCATCCGCACCCATCTCGGCCTCAACAAGCCGATCTACCGCCCCACCGCCGCCTATGGCCATTTCGGCCGCAAGCCCGAAGGCGACTTCTTCCCCTGGGAAAAGACCGACCTCGTCGAAAAGCTGAAAGCGGCGCTGTAATTTACTGTTCCCCGGCCAAGGCCGGGGCCCAGCCCGACCCTAGCAACTGGACCCCGGCCTCCGCCGGGGAACGGGATCAAGCAAAAGCGGCGCGCCAGGACCTCCTTGCGCGCCGCTTTGCCTTTGCCGCAATCCCCACCACACTCCTGCGAAAGCAGGAGCACCGTGCGTGGGAAAAGCCGCCGCCCAAACCTCACCACAACATGACGAAAAGTTCATTAGCCCCCGGCGCCGCCACAGGCCATAAAGGCGGGGTCGAACCCGCCACCCCTGTCGGGTTCGGCAACCCTCCTTCAAGGAGAAACAGGCGATGACCAGATCCGTGACATCTGCCCTTGCTTGCCTCGCCCTGCTCGTCGGCAGCGCCGCTCCCGCGCTCGCCGCTCCCTGCAAGGATGCGAAGGGCAAGTTCATCAAATGCCCGCCCAAGCCGATGCCCAAGAAGGGCCCGTGCAAGGACGCGAAGGGCCGTTTCACCAAATGCCACTGACCTGAAGGATCGGCCGGGACCTGCTCCCGCCCGTTTCTCCTGATCTAGAGCCAGGGCGACGGCCGCTGCATCCACGCCCTGGCCCTGCGTGCCTCCCGCGCCGCTTCGTCTCCTCATGGCGGCGCGGGAGGTACGACATCGCCCCCCGTCCGATCGCTCCCGCCTGATCGCCCCGCCTGTCGCCGCTTGCCCCGGCCGCGCCGCCCGGCTAAGCGCGCAGCCCATGACCGCGCACAAATCCGGCGATCCCACCACGCTCAACCGTCTCTACGGCCGCCAGTCGGGCCACAAGCTGCGCGCCGGCCAGCAGCAGCTCGTCGACACGCTGCTCCCCGCCATTTCGGTGCCGGAGGAAGGGCCGATCACCGCCGCGGGCCTCTTCGGCTACGACCGCCCGCTCCATTTCGAGATCGGCTTCGGCGGTGGCGAACATCTCGCCTATCGCGCCGACCTGCTGCCCGACCATGGCGTCATCGGCGCGGAGCCCTTCCTCAACGGCGTCGTCACCGCGCTCGGCCATGTCCGCGACCAGGCGCTCGGCAATGTCCGCCTGCACATGGGCGACGCGCTCTCGGTCCTCAGCCGCATCCCCGACGGCGCCTTGAGCTTCGTCTATCTCCTCCATCCCGACCCCTGGCCCAAGGCGCGCCACGCCAAGCGCCGCATGATGAACCCCGGCCCGGTCGCCATGATCGCGCGCAAGCTGAAACCCGGCGGCGAATTCCGCTTCGGCACCGACCATCCCATCTATCTGCGCTGGGCGCTGATGGTGATGAACGGCCACCCCGATTTCGACTGGCTCGCCCACGAGCCCAAGGACTTCCTCACCCGCCCCGGCGGCTGGCCCGAAACCCGCTACGAAGCCAAGGCCCGGCGCCTCGGCCATGAAGTCTGGTATTTCCGCTACCGTCGTCGCGCCTAACCCAGGCTAGTGCGCGCTGAACCTTCCCCCGCCCCCATGTGTTGGCCGGGGAAAGGAGAGACGCGCCATGTCCGACAATCATGAAGAAATGATCCACGAGGATTCGCTCCCCGGCCACGAATCCCGCCTGGAACCCAAGCCCGAATGGGAACCGCGCTATCCCGGTTCCGGCCGGCTCGAAGGCAAGGTCGCGCTCGTCACCGGCGCCGACAGCGGCATCGGCCGCGCCGTCGCCGCGCTCTACGCCCGCGAAGGCGCGAACGTCGCCATCCTCTATCTCTGCGAACATGACGACGCGAAGAAGACCGCGCAGATCGTCGAGGCCGAGGGGCGCGAGGCACTCACCATCGCCGGCGACATCGGCGAAAAGAGCTTCTGCGACGATGCCGTCGCCCAGGTCATCGACCGCTTCGGCCGGCTCGACATCCTCGTCAACAATGCCGGCGAGCAGCATCCGGACCAGGACATCACCGACATCAGCGAGGAACAGCTGCGCCGCACCTTCCAGACCAACATCTTCGGCATGTTCTTTCTGACCCAGGCCGCGCGGCCGCACCTCCAGAAGGGCGCGGCGATCGTCAACTGCACCAGCGTCACCATGTATCAGGGCTCGTCCGAACTGCTCGACTATTCGAGCACCAAGGGCGCGATCACCGCCTTCACCCGCAGCCTGTCGGAAAATCTGGTGAAGCACGGCATCCGCGTCAACGCCGTGGCGCCGGGCCCGATCTGGACCCCGCTCAACCCCTCGGGCGGCGCCAGCCCGGAAAAGCTCGAACATTTCGGCGAAAAGACGCCCATGGGCCGCCCCGGCCAACCCAATGAAGTCGCCCCCGCCTTCCTCTTCCTCGCCTGCGACGACAGCAGCTACATGTCGGGCCAGGTCCTCCACCCCAATGGCGGGACGATCGTCAACGGATAGCATGGACCTTTATTTAATTATGATTTAGTGGATGCCCGAACCGGGGGAGAGGGGAAGGCGCCATGGACATGGGACATCGACAGGCCGCGCGGGACGGCGCGCTGCGCCTGCGCATCTGCTGGGTGCTGGGCGCGCTGTGGCTCGGCGCCTTCCTGGGCGCGCTGCTGCTCGCCGGCTCGGGCATCGGCGCGGCGCTGGGCGGCGTGCAGTCGCTGCTGCTCATCGCCATCCTGCTGGTGCATGGCTCGCTCCTCTACGGCTGGGCGGGCCTGGGCGCCTATCTCGCGATCGGCATCGCCGTGGGCTTCGCCTGCGAGGCGTCGAGCGTCGCCAACGGCTTCCCCTTCGGCTCCTATGTCCACCATGCGCCCGGTCCCAAGCCGCTCGGCGTGCCGATCCCGGCCATCCTCGCCTATGTCGGGGTCGGCTGGTATGCCTGGACAGTGGGGCGCGTCCTCATGCTGGAGCGGCCGGACCGCATGACCGGCCTTGCCCGCTTCACCACCCCGGTCATCGCCGGGCTGGTGATCGCCGGCTTCGACTATCCCTATGACCCGATCGGCGCCACCATCCAGAAGGCCTGGACCTACACCTATCCCAGCGGCCAGTTCGGCGTGCCGCTCACCAACTATCTCGGCTGGGCCTTCACCGGCTGGCTGCTGTTCCAGATCTTCGCGCTGATCGAGCATCGCTTCCGCCCGGCCCGCGCCGCGACGACGCGCGCCTACTGGCTGCTGCCCTGCCTGATCTGGCTGATCATGGCGGCGCAATTCCTGATCCTGTGGCTGAAGGCGCCCGCCGGCACCACCAGCGTGGGCGCGCGCACCTTCATCATCGCCGACATCTATGAAGCCGCGCTCGCCGGCAGCCTGTTCACGCTGCTGATGGTCGGCCTGATCGGCGTCATCCGCCTGGCGCAATCCACCGCCTTCGCCGCGTCCCGCCAGGATTGATCCGCGGCACCCCTCCCCCCGGACGGGCGCCGGCGGCCCTGGTCAGTTCGCCTTGCTCATGTCGACCTTCTCGACCCATTCGGGGTAGAAGGTCGGCTCGCGGTTCGACCAGCCCACGGCGGTCGCCGCCGCCTCGCTGATCGACTGGAGCAGAGCCCGGCGCTTTTCGGGATGGAGGTGCGGCAGGCTCGCCGCCGCGCAGAAGGCGCCCGGTAGCCACGGCCGCGCCCCCGCCCCCAACAGCCGCTCATAAAGGAAGCGGTAGGAGGAAAAGCTGCACAGCCGGTCCTGGCCCAGGTCGAAGGCGGAAATCGTCACCAGCGGCGCCATGAACGGCTCCATCTGGTCGAGCCCGCTATCGTCGGGCACCCGCGCCTTGATCTCTTCCAGCCGCCCATAGATGCGCGCCTGCGCCCGGATGCTCGCTTCCTCCACCATGTCGCGCGACCATAATTTCATGGCGTCGCGGCGGTGAAGCCCGATATCCAGCGATCGGCGGATATAGCGCTGTGTGGACGATGGGAAACTGGCGAATTCACGCAACTCCGCCAGGGTGATGGCCCCATCAGCCGGTCTTGCACTGGTGCCCATGCTCTTGCCCTCCGACTTCAAGTCGATCGACAGATCATGCGCCCTTCATGGTTACTGAATGATTAAGCGCCGATCCT
>DATEJA010000100.1:0-2606 GCA_035278405.1 Sphingobium sp.
CCGAGACCGAAAAGATCGCCGAGCATGCCCAAGCCAAGCTGGCGCGCAAGGGCGCCGACTGGATTGTCGCCAACGACGTGTCGGGCCCACCCGGGTCAAGCGTGATGGGCGGCGACAGCAACAGCGTGCACATCATCACCGCGCAAGGCGTCGAAAGTTGGGACCCGATGCCCAAGGACGCCGTCGCCCACCGCCTCATCGAAAAGGTCGCCCATGCCCTCTCCCCTCGCTCCGATTGAAATCCGCCTGAAGCGCCTGCCCCATGGCGAGGGGCTGCCCGTGCCGGCCTATGCCACGGCGCATGCAGCCGGCATGGACGTGGTATCGGCCGAGGATGTGATCCTGGTGCCCGGCGGTCGCCATGCGGTGGCGACCGGCTTCGCCATGGCCATTCCCGAAGGCTATGAGGTGCAGGTGCGGCCCCGTTCCGGCCTGGCGCTCAAGCACGGGATCAGCCTGCCCAACACGCCGGGCACGATCGACGCCGATTATCGCGGCGAGCTGAAGGTCATCCTCATCAATCTAGGCGCCGAGCCCTTCGTCATCGCGCGGGGCGACCGCATCGCCCAGCTGGTGGCGGCGCCGGTGCAGGTCGCGACTTTCGCCGAAGTGCAGGAACTGGACGAGACGGTGCGGGGTTCGGGAGGTTTCGGATCGACCGGAGTGACATCTCAATGACCGACGAGCAGCTGGAACGCTATGCCCGCCATATCGTCCTCAAGGAGATTGGCGGCGCTGGGCAGGCCCGGCTGCTTTCGGCCGATGTGGCCGTGATCGGCGCGGGCGGGATCGGCAGCCCGGCGATCCTCTATCTCGCGGCGGCCGGCGTCGGCAAGATCCGCGTCATCGACGATGACGAGGTTGCGCTCTCCAACCTCCAGCGGCAGATCATGTTCGACACGGCCGAGATCGGCACGGCCAAGGCGGAGGCGGCGATGGTCGCGGTCGCGCGGCTCAACCCCGACGTGAAGCTCATCCCCATCAATGCGCGGATCGATGCGGACAATGCCGCGCTGATGCTGCGCGAGGCCGATGTCGTGCTGGACGGGTGCGACAGTTTCGCGACGCGGCTGGCGGTGGCGGACTGCGCGCAGCGGCTGCGCATCCCGCTCGTGTCGGCGGCGGTCGGACCGTTCGAGGGGCAGCTCGCCACCTATCGCGGCTGGGAACAGGACAAACCCTGCTATCGCTGCCTGGTCGGCGATCCGCAGGACGCGCCGGAGCGCAATTGCGCGGAAACCGGCGTCATCGGCGCGCTGACCGGCGTCATGGGCAGCCTCGCCGCGCTGGAGGTGATCCGCGCGCTGGTGCCGTTCGGCGCCGACATGGCGGGCAAGCTGCTGCTCGCCGACTTGCTCTCGATGCGCTTTCGCACGGTCAGCGTGGCCAAGGACCCGGCTTGTTCGGGCTGCGCCGTGGAACTGTGCGCGAACTGAGGATCATCGTCGCGGCCGCCGATGCGGAGCGGCTGCGCGGCGCTTTGATGCTGGCGGCCGCGCAGGCGGCGCTGGGCGGCCGGGCGAGCCTGTTCCTGCAGTCCGACGCGGTGGCGCTGCTGCGGCCGCCGATCGCAGCGCCGGCGGATGCCGCGCATGAGGCGGCGGGTCAGCCGACCCTCGCCAGGCTGATCGAGGAGGCGACCGCGCTGGGCGTCACCCTGCTCGCCTGCCAAAGCGGGCTGGCGCTGAGCGGGCTCACCGCCGATGCGCTGCCTATGGGCATAGAAATGGGCGGGACGGTCTCTTTCCTCCAAGCCACCGACGGGGATGCGCGGCTGCTGTTCGCCTGACGCGCGCTTCTATTGACAGGCCGGGCCGCCCATTTATGGGGAAAGCGCGGTTCTTTGCGCCGCTTCACCCGAACAGAAAGACCCGACCTTTGTCCGCCATGCTCAAGATCACCCTGCCCGATGGTTCCGTGCGGGAAGTCGCGCCCGGCACTACCCCGGCGGACATTGCGGCGGCGATCGGGCCGGGCCTGGCCAAGGCGGCCATTGCCGCGCGAGTCGATGGCGAACTGCGCGATATCATGCGGCCGCTCGATCAGGACGCGCAACTGGCGCTGGTGACGGCGAAGGATGAGGGGGACGCGCTGGAATTGGCGCGGCACGACTTCGCCCATGTCCTGGCCGAGGCGGTGCAGGCGCTGTTCCCGGGCACGCAGATCACCTTCGGCCCCTCGACGGACGACGGCTTTTATTACGACTTCGCGCCCAAGGATCGGCCCTTCACGGAGGAGGATCTGCCGGCGATCGAAGCGAAGATGCGCGAGATCATCGCCGCCAATAAGCCGCTGCGCCGCGAGGTGATCGATCGCGACACGCTCATCGCCCAATGGCGCGCGGCGGGCGAGACCTTCAAGGCGGAGTGGGCCGCCGAACTGCCCGAGGGCGAGGAACTGACCGTCTATCATTCGGGTGATGGCTGGTATGACATGTGCCGGGGCCCGCATCTCGCCTCTACCGGCAGGCTCGATCCGGCCGCGTTCAAGCTGACGCGCGTGTCGGGCGCCTATTGGCGCGGTGACCAGAAGAATGCGATGCTGAGCCGCGTCTACGGCACCGGCTGGCTCAACAAGAAGCAGCTTGCCGAACATCTGACGCGCCT
>DATEJA010000101.1:0-3095 GCA_035278405.1 Sphingobium sp.
ACTGGATCATGACGAAGTCTATCTGATCGGACGCAAGGCGCTGCTGGAGCCGCCTCATGCGCTGAAATCGCCGGCGGATCTGGCGGAACATACGCTCCTGATCCACCGCGACATGGGCCAGGCCTTCGACGCCTGGAAGGAAGCGGCGGGGGTGCCCGAGCTGCAGCCGCTGGCGACCGACAATTATGATTCGGGCCAGCTGATGCTGGAGGCCGCCGCCCAGGGGCTGGGCGTCGCGGTGATGCATGCCAGCCATTTCAACGATTCGGGCGACCCCCGGCTGGTGCGGCTGTTCCCGGAAACGCGGGTGGAAAGCCCCTATCGCTATTTCTTCATCTGCCGCCCGCGCGCGCTGCAGACCCGGGCGGTGCGCATCTTCCGCGATTGGCTCGTCGCCGCCGACCTGTAAGCGATCGAATATCGCAGGCGCTTCAGCGGCTTGTCACTTTTTGCCCCCCGGCCTCTTAACCCTCTTTGGGCGCGGCCGTTATAAAGGGGCATGACTGGGGCAACATCATCCGCACATTCGCAGCATGGCCTGACCGACCGGCTGACCCGCTGGGCCCGGGGCCTGTCCGGCAGGGCCGACGACGAGGAGGAGAGCGAAGCGGCCGAACCGCAGCGCCCCCGCGTCGGCGGCGCGGCCCATCGCGAGGTCAATCGTCGGCGCAAGCTCTACGAAGATATCGGCGATTTCCTCTTCGCCCACGACCTTGACCTGACGCCGCTCAACTTCGGGGTGGCGCATGACTATCTCGCCGGCGCGCATATCGGCGTGGAAAAGGCGATCGTGGCGGTGCTGGCCGAACGGGGCAAGCTCAACAACAGCACGGTCGAGGCGATCGTCGCCGAACAGCGCGCCGATGAGGTCACGCCCGAGGCGCTGGCGACGATGCTCGACAAGGTCGAGGAAAATCTGTCCGAATTCACCGGCCTCATGACCGAATCGCGCAATTCGGCGAAGGATTATGGCGCCGCCCTGCAGGAAGAGGTGAAAGGCCTGGCCGCCGGCGCCGACAATGAGCCGGTGCTGGCGAGGCTGGTCGCGCTGACCCGGTCGATGGTGGAAAAGACCCGCCAGGTCGAAAGCCAGTTGCGGCAGAACCAGAAGCAGAACCATGCGCTCAAATCCAGCCTGGCCAGCGCCCGGCGCGCGGCCGAGCATGACCATCTGACCGGCCTGCCCAACCGCCGCGCCTTTGAAGGCACGCTGCGCGAAGAGGTGGCGCTGGCGCAGAAGGAAGGCCAGGCGCTGGCCGTCGCCTTCTGCGACATCGACCATTTCAAGCTGATCAACGACACCCATGGCCATGACACGGGCGACCGCGTGCTGAAGTTCGTGGCCGGCTTGCTCGCCAAGGTCAGCGACGACCAGTGCCATGTCGCCCGCCATGGCGGCGAGGAGTTCGTCATGCTGTTCCGCGGCAAGACCGCGGCCGAAGCCTGCGAGGCGGTCGACGGCGTGCGCTCGGATCTGTCGACGCGCAGCCTGGTCAACCGCACCAATGGCGAGCGGATGGAGCGCGTCAGCTTTTCCGCCGGCGTCGCCAATGTGCTGGCCTATGATGATCCCCGCGCCGCGCTCAAGGCAGCGGACCGGGCGCTGTATCTCGCCAAGGAACATGGCCGCAACCGGGTGTATCTGGCGGCGGAGGTGGATTGAAGCGGGCGCCTGCGGATGAGGCGGGTGACGATCCATGACCGATTTCGGCCATGGGCAGACATCAAGCGCGCGTACTCCTGCGAAGGCAGGAGCACGCTTCATCCAGAGTGAGCATCAACCGTGTCCCACCCCATTCAACCGCAGCCTCATCACGCGGTCGTCAAAAATCCGGCTTCTCATAATGAGGCGGCGGGGTGATCACCTCCATCCGTTCCGACAGCAGCGGCCGGAAGGAGGGCCGCGACTTGAAGCCGGCATACCAGCGCTTCACCGTCTCATGCCCCGCCCAGTCGATGCCGCCGAGATAATCGGCCACCGACAGATGCGCGGCCGCCGCGATGTCGGCAAGGCTGAGCGTCCCCCCCGCCATCCAGCTGCGATGGTCGAGCAGATAATCCATATAGTCCATATGGACGTTGGCCCGCTTCATCGCTTCGCGCAGGACGCGGGCGTCTGGCGGCGCGCGCTCGATCAGGCGCTTCTTCATCCGCTCGTGCAGCAGGGGGCCGACGACATCGCCGTAGAAATTCTGGTCGAAAAAGGCGGTCAGCCGCCGCACTTCCGCCCGGCCGGCGGCGGTGCCGGAAATCAGCGGGAATTTTTCGACCGTTTCCTCGAAATATTCGCAGATCGCCTGACTGTCGATCAGCGTGATGCCCTTTTCCTCGTCCACCATCACCGGCGTCGTGCCGGCGGGATTGAGATCGAGAAATTCGTCGCGCGCTTCCCACGGCGATTCGCGCACCAGGTCGTAGCCCACGCCCTTCTCCCCCAGCAGCAGGCGGACCTTGCGGGAAAAGGGACAGAGCGGGAATTGGAAAAGTTGCCACATATTCCCTTCCTGTTAGGGCGAGCCGGCGTCAGCGAAAAGCGGCAAATGGCGTGATGCTGCTTAATTGCCGGGGGAGAATGGTCGAAACTGTGGCGAGCGATGAAGGATCGGGCTTCCGATGGGCGCGGCCAGCCTCTACAAAGCCCGCGAAGCGAGGATTTCGCGCAGGAAAGGATGCTCCGCATGTCTGACGATTTTTTTCCGGTTCCTTCTGCATGGGCGGCGTCCGCGCTGCTGGATCGGGAGGGACGGGCGGAAGATTATCGCCGGTCGATCGAGGAGGCGGACGCCTATTGGCTGGAGCGGGCCAAGCGGCTCGACTGGCTGACCTTCCCCACGCGGGTGAATGAAAGCAGCTTTCACGAGGCCGATTTCGGGGTCAAATGGTTCGCCGACGGCGTGCTCAACGTCAGCGCCAACTGTATCGACCGGCATCTGGCAACACGTGGCGACCAGACCGCGATCATCTGGGAGCCCGACAGCCCCGATGCCGAGCCGCGCCGCTTCACCTATGCAGAGGTGCATGAAGAGGTCTGCCGCTTCGCCAATGTGCTGAAGGGCGCCGGCGCGAAAAAGGGCGACCGCGTGACCATCTACCTG
>DATEJA010000102.1:0-6752 GCA_035278405.1 Sphingobium sp.
CGTCGCCGGTCACTCGCTGGGCGAATATAGCGCGCTGTGCGCGGCCGAAGCGTTCGACATCGCGACGACATCGCGCCTCCTGAAGCTGCGCGGCCGGGCGATGCAGGCGGCAGTGCCTGTGGGAGAGGGCGCGATGGCGGCGCTGCTCGGCGCGGACATCGAAAAGGCGCAGGGCTTGGCCGATGCGGCGGCGCAGGGCGAGGTCTGCACCGTCGCCAATGACAATGACCCGACCCAGGTCGTCATTTCCGGCCATCGCGGTGCGATCGAACGCGCGGTGGCACTGGTCAAGGACCATGGTATCAAGCGCGGTGTGCTGCTCCCTGTGTCGGCGCCCTTCCATTGCCCGCTGATGCAGCCCGCCGCCGAGGTGATGGCACAGGCGCTGGGCGAGGCGACGATCGTGACGCCGCTGCTCCCCGTCTACGCCAATGTGCTCGCCAGCCCGATCGCCGATCCCGAAGAGATCAAGCTGCGCCTCGTCGAACAGGTGACCGGCCGCGTGCGCTGGCGCGAATCCGTCGCGGCGATGTGGGACGCGGGCGTCACCGAATTCGTCGAACTCGGCGGCAAGGTGCTGGGCCCCATGGTCAAACGCATCGCCCCCGACGCAACCGTGCGCAGCATCGTGACCATGGACGATATCGAGGCGGCCCTGGCTGCATTTTGATTAGTTCACGCGGAGACGCGGAGACGCGGAGGAAATTTGGTCGAGCTCGATCGTATCAGTGGCGATGTGCTGGATGTTGCCTTGCGGATGCATCGCGAACTGGGACCTGGCCTTCTGGAAAGCGTGTATGAGATGATCATGGCGGCCAAGCTGGCCGCCCTGGGATATGCAGTCGAGCGGCAGCGCCCCGTCGACATTGAATATGATGGCCTCAAATTCGAGGCTGCATTTCGTATCGACCTGCTTGTCGGAGGATGCCTGCTGGTGGAGATCAAATCGACCGAGCGGCTGAATCCCGCCCATGGGAAGCAGTTGCTGACATATTTGAGGTTAACCCGTCAGCCCGTAGGGCTTCTCATCAACTTCGGCGGCGCCACGCTCAAGGAAGGGGTGAAGCGCATAGTCAACGACTATACGCCCTCCGCGTCTCCGCGGCTCCGCGTGAATCAAATAGAACAAGGAGACTGACATGTTCGACCTAACAGGCATGACCGCGCTGGTGACGGGCGCTTCGGGCGGCATCGGGTCCGCCATCGCGAAGGCCCTGGCTGCGCAGGGCGCGACGTTGGCGCTGTCCGGCAGCAATGAAGAGAAGCTCAAGGCCTTCGCCGCCGAATTGGGCGGCGATCACAAGACGCTGGTCTGCAACCTCAGCGATCCGGCCTCCGTCGACGCGCTGATCCCCCAGGCGGTCGAAGCGCTGGGCGGCAAGATCGACATTCTCGTCAACAATGCCGGCATCACCCGCGACAATCTGATCCTGCGGATGAAGGATGAGGAGTGGGCCGATGTCATCTCCGTCAATCTGGAAGCCGCCTTCCGCCTTGCCCGCGCCGCCGCCAAGCCGATGATGAAGGCACGCTTCGGCCGCATCATCTCCATCACCTCGGTGGTGGGCGTGACCGGCAATCCGGGGCAGGCCAATTATGCCGCGTCCAAGGCGGGTATCATCGGCATGTCCAAGTCGCTGGGCCAGGAACTGGCGAGCCGGGGCATTACCGTGAACTGCGTTGCCCCCGGCTTCATCCGCTCCGCCATGACCGATGCGCTCAATGACGCGCAGAAGGGCGCGATCCTGCAGAAAATCCCTGCGGGCGATCTTGGCAATGGCGAGGATATCGGCGCGGCGGTCGTCTATCTGGCGAGCCGGGAGGCGGGCTATGTCACCGGCCAGACGCTGCATGTGAACGGCGGCATGGCGATGATCTGACGCAAGCGGCGGGGCTGCGCTATTTGCAACGCCGCTGCCTTGTGCCATCGAAGCGAGGCGCACGGATTCGGGATGAAAAGCGTGGGGATCATGCTTTTCGATTGTTTCTTGCCTCTTGCCTCTCCCCGGGCTTGCCTCTAGGGCATGCCTTAACAAATGTTCACAACCATCAACGATACCCAGTAAAAAGGACCACTCATGAGTGAGACCGCGGATCGCGTTAAGAAAATCGTCGTCGAGCATCTGGGCGTGGAAGCCGAAAAGGTGACCGAGGACGCGAGCTTCATCGACGATCTGGGCGCCGACAGCCTGGACATCGTTGAGCTGGTGATGGCGTTCGAGGAAGAATTCGGCGTCGAAATTCCCGACGATGCGGCTGAGAAGATCGCCACCGTCAAGGATGCGATCGATTATATCGACAGCAAGCAGTAAGAGCGCGTTTCGCGGCCTGCCGCCAAAGGGGCAAGGCCGCAGCGTTTAAGGAAATGGCTCCTCCTGTCCGGGCGAACCGGGTCTTGGGGAGCCTTTTCGTATCTGGTCCCCGTTCACATTGGCCCCGCAAATGGCTAGATGGGCGGCGTTGAGCCAAAGAGAATTTTCGGAGCAAGCATATGCGTCGTGTTGTCGTCACCGGCCTTGGCATGGTCAGCCCGCTTGGCGGGGATGTGGAAACGACCTGGAAGAACATCCTGGCGTCCAAATCCGGCGCGGCGACGATCACGCGCTTCGACGCCACCGACTATAAATGCCGCATCGCCTGTGAGGTGAAGCCGGCCGACCACGAATATGGCTATGACGCCGGCCTCGACGTCGATCACAAGATCCAGCGCCAGGTCGATCCCTTCATCGTCTACGGCATTTCCGCCGCCAGCCAGGCGCTGCGTGACGCGGGCCTCGACAATATGAGCGAGGAAGAGCGGCTGCGCGCCGGCTGCTCGATCGGGTCGGGCATTGGCGGCCTGCCGGGCATCGAAAGCGAATCGCTGGTGCTGGCGAACAAGGGACCGGGCCGTGTGTCGCCCCACTTCGTCCATGGTCGCCTGATCAACCTGATCTCGGGCCAGGTTTCGATCAAATATGGCCTGATGGGCCCCAATCATGCGGTCGTCACCGCCTGTTCGACAGGCGCGCACTCGATCGGCGACGCCGCGCGCATGATCGCGATGGACGATGCCGACGTCATGCTCGCGGGCGGCGCGGAAAGCGCGATCTGCCCGATCGGCATCGCCGGCTTCGCCCAGGCGCGCGCGCTCTCGACCGCCTTCAACGACCAACCGGAAAAGGCTTCGCGGCCCTATGACATCAACCGCGACGGCTTCGTCATGGGCGAAGGCGCGGGCGTGGTCGTGCTGGAGGAATATGAGCGGGCCAAGGCGCGCGGCGCGAAAATCTATGCCGAGGTGATCGGCTATGGCCTGTCGGGTGACGCCTATCACGTCACCGCGCCCCATCCGGAGGGCAATGGCGGCTATCGCTCGATGGAAATGGCGCTCAAGAAGTCGGGCCTCAGCCTTGCGGACATCGACTATGTCAACGCGCACGGCACCTCGACCCCGCTCGGTGACGAACTGGAACTGGGCGCGGTCAAGCGCCTCTTCGGCGAGCATATCGCGACCATGTCGATGAGCAGCACCAAGTCCGCCATCGGCCATCTGCTCGGCGGCGCGGGCGCGGTGGAGAGCATCTTCTGCATCCTCGCGCTGCGCGACCAGATCGTGCCGCCGACGCTGAACCTCGATGAACCGAGCGAAAGCTGCGCGGGCGTCGACCTGGTTCCGCACGTCGCCAAGCAGCGCAAGGTGCGCGCGGTGCTGAACAACAGCTTCGGCTTCGGCGGCACCAACGCCTCGCTGATCATGAAGGCGGTCTGAGGACCTGAGCATGCGCCGGCTGGGCTGTAGCATATTGCTGATCGGCCTGGCCGTCGCGGCGTTCGTCGCCTTCCGCTTCGTCCATGGCTGGACCGAGGCAGGCCCAGCGGCCCAGAACCTGACCATCGTCGTGCCCGAAGGCGCGAGCATCGCCGACGCGGCGGTGCTGCTCAAGCAGAAGGGCGCGGTGCGATCGGCCGACGCCTTCCTGACCCGCGCCAAGGTCTTCGGGCGCGGCAAGTCGATCAAGGCGGGCGAATTCTTGATCCCCAAGGGCGCCAGCAACAGCGACATCTTCGCCATCTTGCAGGGCGGCAAGACGCTGGCCCGGCTGGTGACCATCCCCGAAGGCATGCCGTCCATCCTGGTCCAGGAGCGGCTGATGGCCAATGACCAGCTGACCGGCGATGTCGGCGTGCCGGCCGAAGGCAGCGTGCTGCCCGACAGCTATGCCTTCGACAAGGGCGAGAGCCGCGCCGCCGTGCTGAAGCGGATGCAAGCGGCGATGCAGCATGTGCTGGTCAAGCTCTGGGCCCAGCGCGCACCCGATTCGGTGGCGCGTTCACCCAGGGAAGCGATCATCCTGGCGAGCATCGTCGAGAAGGAGACCGCGATCCCCAGCGAACGGCCGATGGTCGCGGGCGTCTACGGCAACCGGCTGAAGGCGGGCATGATGCTGCAGGCCGATCCGACCATCATCTACCCTATCACCAAGGGGAAACCGCTCGGCCGGCGCATCAAGCGGTCGGAGATTTCGGCGGTCAATGATTATAACACCTATGCGATGACCGGCCTGCCCAAGGGGCCGATCGCCAATCCCGGCAAGCTGTCGATCCTCGCCGTGCTGCACCCCGCCGACACCAAGGCGCTCTATTTCGTGGCGGATGGGAAGGGTGGCCACATCTTTGCCGACACGCTGCAGCAGCATAATGAGAATGTGCGCAAATGGTTCGAAATCCGCCGCGCGCGCGGGGAGCTTTAAGGGAGAACAGGCAGCTTTTCCAAATCCTCCCCGCGCGAAGCGGGGGGAGGGCTCCGCACGCACGGCACGGGGAGCGTCGGCGCTCCCGGCAAAAACCCCTGAAAAGCCTAGCGCGCGCGACAATCCACCCCGGACTATGATATCCTCCCCCATGCGGGGCGTTCAGCCGGAGCATCTCCCCCGATCGGTCGGGAAGGATGGCCTGCCGCCTCGCGGGATCTGCGGGAGATTCGTCATGGACGGCTTGATCAAGGACCAGGTGGTCACACTCCTCAACCAGATATTGGAGCAGGAACTGGCGGGCGTCGTCCGCTACACCCATTATTCCTTCCTCGTGTTCGGCTTCGGGCGGATTCCGATCATCTCCTGGTTGAGGAGCCAGGCGGACGAATCCCTTCTCCATGCCCAGCAGGCGGGGGAGATGATCACCATGTTGGGCGCCTATCCATCGCTGAAGATCGGCGCGCTGCTTGACAGTCACAAGACCGACATCGGCACCATCCTGCACGAGTCCATGGATGCGGAGCGCAAGGCGCTGGACCTCTACCGCGCGCTGCTGCGCACGGTCGAAGGCCATTCGGTGACGATCGAGGAATATGCGCGGCAGATGATCGCTGCCGAGGAAATCCATGCCAGCGACGTGGACAAGATGCTCCGCCGCCCTGGCGATCTTGGCACGGCGACCGAGCAATCCGGCTGAGCGCGGCTTCGCTCCGGTCCGACCTCGCGCCTTATCGCAACACGCCCTTGGCCGACATTCGCCCGGCATAGAGCAATTGCGCCACCGCGACGATCAGGATCACCGCCGGGAAGATCATCGTCGAGGGCCCCTTCACCAGCAGCAGGTCGGTTTCGAAGAAGCTGTAGCTGAACTGGGCCACGATGCCGAATACCGACAGGGAAAAGGGAAGCACCGCGATCGCCTTGCGCAACAGCAGCAAGGTGGCGCCCAGCGTGCCGGTGCCGACCGCGACGCCATAGGCAGCCCAGGCCCAGACGGGCATCTGCGCGAAGATGCGAGCGGTGTAGGGATCGGCCTTCGCCAGTGACGGCAGATCCGCCGTATATTGCATGACGAAGGCCATGACGCCTACCAGGTTCCACATCAGCAATGCGATCGCCGTGATGGTGAAGGATCGTGATGCCGCCATGAGTGTTTCCCCCCTTTCCGCAAGGACTGCTTGCCGGGCTCGGCGGATCGAAGGATAGTGCGAATGACGGGCGTGCGGAAGCGCGCGATGGAATGGGAGACAGGAAAGATGCTCGGACGTTCAGTGCCCGATGTGACGCTCAAGACCCGCGTGCGGGACGAAAGCCTAGGCGGCCCCAACCCTTTCCGTTGGCAGGATGTGCAGACGGGCGACCTGTTCAGGGGAAAACGCGTGGTGGTTTTTTCCCTGCCCGGCGCCTTCACCCCGACCTGCTCGACCGAGCAATGCCCGGCCTTCGAACGCTATTATGAGGATTTCAAGGCTGAGGGCGTCGACGAAGTCTATTGCATCTCGGTCAACGACGCCTTCGTCATGTACCAGTGGGGCAAGCATCTGGGCGTCAAGAATGTGAAGCTGCTGCCCGACGGGTCGGGCGATTTCACCCGGCGCATGGGCATGTTGGTGAAGAAGGACCATCTGGGCTTCGGCGACCGCAGCTGGCGCTACGCCATGGTCGTCGACGATGGCCAGATCGTCGCCTGGTTCGAGGAGCCGGGCATCAACGACATTGGCGAGGATGATGATCCCTATGGCATGTCCAGCCCCGAGCCGGTGCTTGAATGGCTGAAGGCGCACCCGGCTGGCTGATCCCCGGGCGACCGCGCCGATCATCCTGACCGCATTGATGGGCGCGGCCGACTGCGCCTGGGCGGAGGAGCAGCGGCGCGCCCATTTCCCCGCCGATCGCAATGTCGTGCCCGCGCATGTCACGCTGTTCCACCATCTGCCGCCCTCGCTGCTGCCGGAGCTGGCGGGACGGATGAAGCGCCTGTGCGCGGGGGCCGCGCCCGCCGCCCGGCTGACGGAG
>DATEJA010000103.1:0-4325 GCA_035278405.1 Sphingobium sp.
GGGTGCGAAACGCGTTCTGGCCGTCGCGCGCGATCGGAATCTGCTTGCTGACGTCAAGGCGATTGCGCCTGGGCGGATCGAGATCATGTCGGTGCTGGACGGATCAGTCATGGAGTGGGCGAAGCAACTCACGGCAGGGGAGGGGGTCGACGTTGCCGTGGACTGCCTGCCGCACGGTGCGCCCGTCGAGCAGTTTCTCGAGGCCTATCGCAGCGTCAGGCGGGGCGGCTTCATGGTGAATGCCGGGGGCATCACCGAAGCGATCCCTGTTTTCCTCCATGAACTCATGACACGGAATGTGTCGTTGGTCGGCTCATTGTGGTTCACGCCGCGCGAAACGCGCGAGATGGCCGCCCTGGCTGAAAGTGGATTGTTGGACATGAGCGTGTTCGAAACGCAAGCTTGCCCGCTGGCCGAAGTCAATGCCGGGCTCGAGCAAATGACTACAAGGCATGGAGGTTTTTCGAACTTCGTTGTCAACCCGTGATGGTTAGAGCGGCGAGCGCTCAATAGGAAATGTTCGTTTCCAGAGCAGGTTTGCGGTCTCGAGGTTGTCAAGAGGCGAGAACCGAAGTCGAGAAATCCGGCACTTCGTCCTTCTCAGTCCGCTAAACTCGACAGGCGCGAAGACTACTCGAACCAACGGATTGTCGTTAGTATGGAGTGATTTACATGCTGGGAACGACGGAGCAATGCGTTAAGTGTTAAGGGTCCGGACCCAATAACCGGCTTTCTGTTTGACCTGCCCCCCGCTGGCTCCCTCGATCTGATGTAGGGTCTGCCCCAACGAGGAGCAGACGAATGAGAAAGAGCCGTTTTTCCGAGGAACAGATAATCGGGATGATCAAGGAGCAGGAGGCTGGGCTGCCGACTGCGGAGGTTTGTCGCAAGCACGGCCTGAGCCCGGCGACGTTTTACAAGCTGAAGGCGAAGTACGGCGGGCTTGAGGTGTCCGATGCCCGGCGGCTGCGCCAGCTCGAGGATGAGAATGGTAAGCTCAAGCGGCTCCTGGCCGAGAGTGTGCTGGACAATGCGATCTTGAAGGACCTGTTGGGAAAGGTCTGACGACGCCAAGCCAGCGACGGGACGCGGCGCTCGGCGTGATGCGGGATTACCAGGTCTCGCAGCGCCGTGCGTGCTGATCGGCGTCGACCCCAAGACGGTCCGGCGAGAACGTCGCCAGACCATGCCGAGATCCGCGAGGAGATGCGGGAGATCACCGGCCTGCGTCGGCGGTTCGGCTATCGCCGTGTCGGCGTCATGCTCGAACGCAAGGGGCACATCATGAACCACAAGAAGCTCTACCGGCTGTATCGGGAGGAGGGCCTGTCGGTACGTCGCAGACGGGGCCGTAAGCGCGCTCGCGGCAGTCGAACGCCTATGCCGGTCCCTCTGCAGCCGAACGACCGTAAGCGCCGACGGAAGGCGGCCTTGTTGCCGGCACCGGAATAGGAAAGCTCGCGGCCTTTGAGGAGGTGTGAGCATGGACATCGAGCAGTCAAACGAGCCTCGTATGAGCGGTCGCGGTGATGGCGGAGCGCTTGTATGGGTGGAGCGGCGTCGGAACTGGAGTGACGAGGAGAAGCTGGCGATCCTGAAGGAGACGACGGCGCCGGGGGCGATCGTCTCGGCCGTGGCTCGGCGGCACAGCGTTGGAACAGGCCAGCTTTATACCTGGCGCAAGCAGCTGCTTCGCGGAGCGATGGCGGGCTTCGTGCCTGTCGAACTGGCATCGTCGTCGCCGTCGGCCAAAGCTCGAGAAGCTGGGCGGATCGAGGTTCGAGGGCGGTGCGGCCTGACGGTGTTGGTTGATGGCGAGGTCGATCGGGCCGCCCTGAAACAGGTGCTCGATGTCCTGCGGGAGCTGGATCATTGAGTCTGGCGTTCCCGCCTTCGACGAAAATCTATCTGTCGCTGGCGCCGTGCGACATGCGCAAGGGGTTTGATGGGCTGTCGGCGCAAGTGCGCAATATTCTCCAGCTTGATCCATTCTCGGGGGCGGTCTTCCTGTTCCGCGGGAAGAGGGGCGACAGGTTGAAGGCCCTGGTCTGGGACGGGTCCGGGCTATGTATGTATGCAAAGCGTCTCGAACGTGGAAAGTTCGTGTGGCCCCGTGCCCATGAGGGCGCGCTTCGCCTGTCGGCAGCCCAGCTTGCGATGCTCATCGAAGGGCTGAACTGGAAGCAGGCGATCGTCCACGACGAGGTGATCACGCCGAGGCTCGCATAGCCAAAAAGATCAGGAAAACCGCCATTTTATGTAGGATTTACCGTGGGCTTCGGCTATTATCGGCGGCATGCGGTTCGCCCTTGATCGCCTTCCCACAGACCCAGTCCTCCTGCAGAAAATGCTGCTGGAGATGGCCGATGCCATGGAGCAAGAACGGGCCGAACGGAGGGCCGCGGAAGCCACGGTCAAAGCCCAGACCTTGCGGATCGAAAAGCTCGAACATCGTGTCGCGCGGCTGCTGCGCGTCCAGTTCGGCCGCAGCTCCGAGAAAATGGATATCGCCCAGCTGCGGCTGATGTTCGAGGAGGTCGAAGCCCCGGAACCGGCAAACGATGAGGTGTCGGCGCCGCCCGCGACGAAATCGGCCCGCAAATCCGGCGGCCGCGTTCCGCTTCCCGCACACTTCCCGCGTCAGACAATCGATCATCAGCCCAGCCCATGCAGTGGCGGTTGTAACGGACCGTCAGTCCAGATCGACGAGGCCGTCACTGAGGTTCTCGACTATGTCCCTGCACGCTTCCGCGTCATCCGCCATGTCCGGCCCAGGCTGGCATGCCGATCCTGCGAACAGATCCGACAAGCGCCCGCTGTCGATTTGCCGCTGCCCAAGGTGATGGCGAGCAGCGCCCTGCTGGCCCACCTCGTCGTCAATCGCTTTGTCGATCACCAGCCCTGGCATCGGCAGTCGGTAATCTTCCGCCGCGTTGGGCTTCACATTGATCGGGATGTGATGAGCCGCTGGGCGCGAAAACTGGCATGGCTGCTGGCGCCGCTGGGCGAGCGGTTGTTCGCCTATATCCGGGAAGCCGCCAAAATCCATGGGGACGACACGCCGGTCACGTTGTTGGGCAATGGTGACGGCAGCCGGACCGGGCACTTCTGGGTGTATCTGCGCGATGATCGTTCAAGCGGTGACATGAGCCCGCCTGCCGTAGCCTTCCGCTTCAGCGCAGATCGTGGCGGAGCGCATCCGGCAGAACATCTCGCCGGCTATCAGGGGTATCTCCAGGCGGACGGCTTTGCGGGCTATAACGCGCTTTACCGCGACCCCAAAACCAAGGCGCCCAGGGACATCGTCGAAGTAGGATGCTGGAGTCACAGTCGCAGGAAATTTACCGACATACTGGAAAAGAGCCCGTCGCCGATCGCGGCGGAGGCGGTCGTGCGGATCGCCGAACTCTTCGCCATCGAGCGCGATATCAAGGGTGCGCCACCCGATGAGCGGAGACGCATCCGCCAGATCAAGGCGGTGCCGAAGCTGGAGGCTTTGCGCGTCTGGCTCGAAACCCAGAACCGTGGCCTGTCTTCCGACAGCAATCTGGCACGTGCATGTCGCTATCCGCTCAACCGCTGGCAGGCCATGATCCGCTACTGCGATGATGGTCGGCTCGAGATCAGCAACAATCTGGTGGAGAACGCCCTGCGCGGTGTCGCGCTCGGGCGCCGGAACTGGATGTTCGTCGGCTCCATGAAGGGTGGAGAGGCCGCCGCGCTCTTCTACTCCCTGGCCGGCACATGCCGGCTCAACGGCGTCGAGCCTGAGGCGTGGTTCACAGACGTCATTGAGCGCATCGGCAACCACCCGATCAATCGGATCGATGACTTCCTGCCGTGGAAATGGCAGGCATCAAAGCTGAGCAACGATCTGGAGAAGGCTGCGTGAGCAACGGCACTGTGGTGCGGATGAAGATTACGCTGGACGATGTCACACCGGCCGTCAGCCGAACGCTGGAGGTGCCGCTCAATATCCGGCTCGACCGCTTGCACACCGTCATCCAGACCGCCTTCTCGTGGACGGACTCTCACCTGTGGGAAATGAGCTTCGGGCAGACCGGCTTCGGCATCCCTGATCCTGAATATGGCTTCGACGGGCCGCTCGACGCCCGTAAGGCCACTCTCGCCCAGGTCCTGGCGGATACGAGGCGCAAGACCTTCCAATATCTCTACGACTTTGGCGACGCCTGGGAGCATAGCGTCAAGATCGAGCGCGTCAGCGCGGCCAGCCCGCACCTGACATATCCGCTCATCCTCGATGCAGTAGGCATGCGCCCGCCAGAGGACTGTGGCGGACCATGGGGCTATGCCGAAAAGCTCGA
>DATEJA010000104.1:0-5638 GCA_035278405.1 Sphingobium sp.
TGTTTCAAAATTGGACGTTGAACGGCAGCGCGGAGGCGCGCTACCACGGCAATCTCAACATCCGCCGCGCCGGCGTGGACGGCGCGCGGCTGTTGTCGGAGTGCCGCGATGTCGCTTTTTCGCTCGGCAGCGCTTGCGCGAGTGGGTCGGGGCGGCCTAGCCATGTGCTGCGCGCCATCGGGCTCAAAGACCGCGAGGCGCGCGGGTCGGTTCGGATCGGCTTCGGTCGCTACACGACGCTCGACGAGGTGAGGGATGCAGCAAGGCTGATGAACGAAGCGGCAGCCGCACAAGCCGCGCCGTAAGCAGGGGAAGTCGCAAATCATGGTCAGGGTCACCTTCATCAGCGCGGACGGCGAGCAACGGCAGGATGTTGATGCCGCCGCCGGATCGGTCCTGCTGGACGTCGCCCAGGCCGCCGGCCAGCCGCTGGAAGGCACCTGCGAAGGGCAGATGGCCTGCTCGACCTGCCATGTGATCGTCGACGCCGCCGACTTCGGAAAGCTCCAGGCGGCGAGCGAGGCGGAAGAGGACATGCTCGACCTCGCCGCCGCCGCAACGCGCACCAGCCGCCTGTCCTGCCAGATCGTCCTGGAAGAACGGCTCGACGGCCTCACCGTCCGCATCCCGGGCGAATCCCGCAATATGCAGGGCATGTAAGCGTCCATGCGTCTCCCTCTGCTGCTGCTTGCCGCGCTGCCCTCGCTCGTCGCCGCATCCGCGCCCGCGCCGACCGCGCCGGCGCGTCAGTCGCTGCTCCCGCCCGCGCCGCGCTACATGGTGAGCGAATCGGCGATGAAGGCCGTCCGCAACCCGCGCGAGATCGAGCAGGAAAGCGGCGGGCGGCTGGGCGTCGCGCTGGTCGACAGCAAGGGCGCGCTGCTGCTGGGTTTCAACCGCGACGAGCGTTTTGCCCTCTGCTCGACCTTCAAGGCGCCGCTCGCCGCCGCCGTGCTGATGGGCGCGGACGGCGGCAAGTTCGGGTTGGACGGGCAGGTCGCCTTCACCAAGGATGATATTCTCGATTACGCCCCGGCGGTGAAACAGAACCGCAAGCGCGGCCGCATGTCGATGGCGGAGTTGGCTGAGGCCGCCGTCACCTTGAGCGACAATAGCGCGGCCAATCTGCTGCTGCCCTTCGTCGGTGGTCCCGAGGGCCTGACCGCCTTCGCCCGCGCCCATGGCGACAGCGTGACGCGCCTCGACCGCACCGAGCCGGCGCTCAATGAAAATGCGCAAGGCGACGAGCGCGACACCACGAGCCCCGCCGCCATGGCCGGCCTGATGGCGCGCCTCCTGTTCCGCGACCTTCAGCCCGACAGCGCCAAGCGGCTGCGCGAATGGCTGAACGCCAGCACCACCGGCGACCGGCGGATCAAGGCCGGCCTGCCCAAGGATTGGACCTCCGGCAGCAAGACCGGCAGCTGCGGCACCGCCTTCAACGACGTGGCGCTGGTGAAGTCACCCTCGGGCGACGAATATCTGCTCGCCATCTATCTCGACAGGCCCACCGTCGACGACAAGGCGGCCGAGGCGGCGATCGCAGAAACCGCCCGCGCCGCGCTGGATTTCGTTGCAAAGGCGCAGCGCACCGGATTGGAGTGACGCTCATCGTGCTCCTGCGAAAGCAGGAGCCCAGGGCCGGATTGCGCATCCTCACCCTTGGCTCTCCCGAGCCGCTTGTCTCGGCACAGTGCTTTCGCAGCAACACGCTAGCCCCTTGCCATTCCCCCGACCCTTCGCCATATGCCCGCCCGGGAGTCGGGCGGACGTGGTCGTCGCCAACCTGGTCAGGTCCTGACGGAAGCAGCCACAGTGATTTCGCCACGGGTCGTTCCGGCTCCCACCCTCGTCCGGCTTTTCCGGCTTCGACAGCCGCTCGCCGAGCCGCTAGATTGACCTTCATGTCCGATTCACCCCAGCCTTACCGCGTACTCGCGCGCAAATACCGGCCGCGCAATTTCCGCGAACTGATCGGGCAGGACGCCATGGTCCAGACGCTGGGCAATGCGATCCGGCGTGGCCGGCTCGCCCATGCCTTCCTGATGACCGGCGTGCGCGGCGTCGGCAAGACATCGACCGCGCGCCTCATCGCCAAGGCGCTGAACTGCGTCGGCCCGGACGGGCAGGGCGGCCCCACCATCGATCCCTGCGGCGTCTGCGAACCCTGCCGCGCGATCGCCGAAGGCCGCCATATCGACGTGGTCGAAATGGACGCCGCCAGCCATACCGGCGTCGACGACGTGCGCGAGATCATCGAGGCGGTGCGCTACGCCGCCGTGTCGGCGCGCTACAAGATCTACATCATCGACGAAGTCCACATGCTGTCCAAGAACGCCTTCAACGCGCTGTTGAAGACGTTGGAGGAGCCGCCCGCCCATGTGAAATTCCTGTTCGCCACGACGGAGGTGAACAAGGTCCCCGTCACCGTCCTGTCGCGCTGCCAGCGGTTCGACCTGCGCCGCATCCCCGCCGAACTGCTGTCCCAACATTTCGCCCATGTGGTCGAGGCGGAGCAGGTCGCCGCCGAGCCCGATGCGCTGGCCCTGATCGCGCAGGCCGCTGAAGGCTCCGCGCGCGACGGCCTGTCGATCCTCGACCAGGCGATCGCCCACGCCGAAATGGGGGAGGGCGCGCCGCTCGTCACCGCCGCCCAGGTCCGCGAGATGCTGGGCCTGTCCGATCGCGGGGCGGTGCGCCGCCTCATGGGCCTGCTGCTGCAAGGCGACACGGGGGCTCTGCTGGACGCCGTCCGGGATCAATATGCGCTGGGCGTCGAACCCCTTGCCCTGATGCGCGGCCTCATGGAGCTGGTGCACGCCGTCACCCTGCTGAAGGCCGGCCGCGACATCGCCAGCCCCGGCCAGTCCGCCGAGGAGCGGGAGGCGCTGGCGCAATGGGCATCGCAACTGGGCTTCGGCCCGCTGCACCGGCTCTGGCAATTGCTGCTCAAGGGCCATGACGAGGTCGCCAGCGCGGCTTTCCCGATCGAAAGCTGCGAAATGGCGCTGCTGCGCGTCATGCATGCCGCGACGATGCCCGACCCGGGCGATCTTGCCCGGATGTTGCGCGAAGGCGTGTCCGCGCCCCTCACGGCCTCTACCGCGCAGACAGATGGCGGAACATCGGCGCTGCCCGCCAGTTTCGAACAGATGATCGCGGCGCTGGAAGATGGCGGTCGCCACATGATCGCCGGCCAGGTCAAGGATTGCGTCCGGCTGGTGCGTTACGAACCCCAGGCGCTCGAAATTCAGCTGGTGCCGCCGCTCGGCCGGGATTTCGCCAAGACGCTGGAGGGCGCCTTGCATCAGGTCACCCAGGCCCGCTGGCAGATACGCATCAGCGACGGCCCCGCCGCGCCGACCCTGCTGGAGCAGGACCAGGCCGCGCAGGCGAAGGAGCGGGCCGAGATTTTCGAAACCCCGGTGGTCAAGGCTGCACTGGCCGCCTTCCCCGACGCCGATCTTGATCGGGTGGAACCATGGAGCGCAGAGCGATGAAGGATCTGAACGAAATATTGGGCATGGCCAGCCGCGTGCAGGAGGAACTGCAGCGCGCGCAGGAAAATCTCGACAAGATCGAGGTCGAGGGCGCGGCCGGCGGCGGCCTGGTCAAGGTGCGCGCGTCGGCCAAGGGCCGGATTGTCGGCGTCACGATAGACGAAAGCCTGCTCGCCGTTTCGGAAAAGCAGATGCTGGAAGATCTGGTCGCGGCCGCCTTCAACGACGCCCGCAAGAAGGCGGATGAAGTGTCCAATGCCGAAATGGGCAAAATGACCGCCGGCTTGCCGCTGCCCCCCGGCTTCAAGCTGCCTTTCTGATCGGGGCTGGGGAACATGATCAGCCAAGGTTCATTCTGACCTAGGCATGATGCGCTGATTGAACAGGGCGACGATTATCCCCATAAAGCGATGAACCGCATGGCACCGCCATAATCTTCAGCGGCCTTCGGAGATCGAATGACCACGCAATATCCCCTTCTTCCGCTGCGCGACATTGTCGTTTTCCCGCAGATGATCGTGCCGCTTTTCGTCGGCCGCGACAAAAGTGTCGCCGCGCTCGAAGCGGCGATGGAAGGCAACAAGGAAATCTTCCTCGTCTCGCAGCTTGATCCTGCGGAGGATGATCCGGGCCGCGACTCGCTGTACGACACCGGCGTCATCGCCATCGTGCTGCAGCTGCTGAAGCTGCCCGATGGCACGGTGCGCGTGCTGGTGGAAGGCAAGCAGCGGGCCCAGCTGGAATCGATCGGCTCGGCCGGCAATCATCTGGTTGCCGATGTCAGCGCCGTGGAGGAAGCTGCTGCCGAAGGTCCCGAGGCCGCCGCCCTGATGCGCTCGGTCGCCGAACAGTTCGAAAATTACGCCAAGCTCAACAAGAAGCTGCCCGCGGAAACGCCGGTCCAGTTGCGTGAGATCGAGGATGCCGGGCGCCTCGCCGACGCGGTCGCCGCCAACATCAATGTCAAGGTCGCCGACAAGCAGTCGCTGCTGGTCGAGGCCGATCCGGTCAAGCGGCTGGAAATGGTCTTCGCCTTCATGGAAGGCGAGCTGGGCGTGCTGCAGGTCGAAAAGAAGATCCGTGGCCGCGTGAAGCGCCAGATGGAAAAGACCCAGCGCGAATATTATCTGAACGAGCAGCTGAAGGCGATTCAGCGCGAGCTGGGCAACAGCGACGGCGAGGAAGGCGACGAACTGGCCGAGCTGGCCGACAAGATCGCCAAGACCAAGCTCAGCAAGGAAGCGCGCGCCAAGGCGAACGCGGAATTCAAGAAGCTCAAGGGCATGCAGCCCATGTCGGCCGAAGCCACGGTCGTGCGCAACTATCTCGACGTGCTGCTGGGCCTGCCCTGGGGCAAGAAGGGCAAGGTCAAGACCGACTTGAAGCGCGCGCAGGCGATCCTGGACGAGGATCATTTCGCGCTGGAAAAGGTCAAGGACCGCATCGTCGAATATCTCGCCGTGCAGGCGCGCACCAACAAGCTCAAGGGGCCGATCCTCTGCCTCGTCGGCCCTCCGGGCGTCGGCAAGACCTCGCTCGGCCGCAGCATCGCGAAAGCCACGGGCCGCGAATTCGTGCGCCAGTCGCTGGGCGGTGTGCGTGACGAGGCCGAGATCCGGGGGCACCGCCGCACCTATATCGGCTCATTGCCGGGCAAGATCGTCACCAATTTGAAGAAGGCGGGGACGATGAACCCGCTCTTCCTGCTCGACGAGATCGACAAGCTCGGCCAGGATTTCCGGGGCGATCCGGCATCGGCGCTGCTGGAGGTGCTGGATCCGGAACAGAACAGCAAGTTCCAGGACCATTATCTGGAAATCGACATCGACCTGTCGGACGTGATGTTCGTCACGACCGCCAACTCGCTGAACCTGCCGCAGCCGCTGCTCGACCGGATGGAGATCATCCGGCTCGAAGGCTATACCGAGGATGAGAAGGTCGAAATCGCGCAGCGCCACCTGCTGCACAAGCAGATCGACGCCCACGGCCTCAAGGATGACGAGCTGATCGTCACCGAAGCCGCGATCCGCGATCTCATCCGCTACTATACGCGCGAGGCGGGCGTCCGCACGCTCGAACGCGAAGTGGCGCGCCTCGCCCGAAAGGCGCTGCGCAAGATCCTGGAAGGCGCCTATGAC
>DATEJA010000105.1:0-2777 GCA_035278405.1 Sphingobium sp.
CGCGATCCCGCCTTCGCGCGCAACTGGTCGGCGGCGCGGGGCGCGGGGCTGCGCTATGGCGCGCTGCTGGATTTCAGCCTGTGCCGGCGCGCGGCCGAGCAGGCGACGCGCTTCATCACCACGGTGCCGCGCGACAATGCCGCCCTGCCCCCGGTCATCCGGCTCGCCTTCACGCCCGACTGCGCCGAGCGGCCGGGGCGCGACGCGGTGCTGTCGGAACTCAACACGCTGGTGAACCTGATCGAAAGCAATGCGGGCAAGCCGGCGCTGCTCAATGTCAGCAGCGCTTTCGAGAAAGACTATGACGTGGCGTCGGGGATCAACCGGACGCTGTGGCTGGACGGCAATTTCTTCCCGCCCGACTATGCGACGCGCAAATGGGTGATGTGGACAGCCAATGACATGCGGCATATCGATGGGGTCGATGGGCCGGTGAGATGGGGTGTCGTGGCGCCATGAGCGGGGATGAGGGCATCAGGCGGTTGGTCGACGCCGCGCGCGGGGCGATGGCGCATGCCTATGCGCCCTATAGCCGCTTCGCCGTGGGCGCGGCAGTGCTGCTGACCGATGGCGACATGGTGACCGGCGCCAATTTCGAAAATGCGAGCTACGGCCTGTCGCTCTGCGCCGAGACGGTGGCGCTGGCGAGCGCCAACGCGCGAGGGCGGCTGGCCGATGTCGAGGCGATCGCGGTGGTGGGCAAGGCGCTGGACGCGCGGGGCGATGCGATCGTCACGCCATGCGGGCGGTGCCGGCAGATATTGAATGAGACGCAGCAGGTGGCGGGACGCGCCATCGCCATCTATTGTGCGGCGGCGGAAGGGGACGCGGTGCACGTTCACAGCGTTTCTGAACTCCTACCCTTTGCCTTTGGACCCAATGACTTGGGCATCACAGCTGACAGGAAAAGCTAAGACAAGCCATGTCGATATTGTCGGATAAGTGGATTCGCGAACAGGCCCTCTCCCACGGCATGATCGAGCCGTTTGTCGAGAGCCAGCGGCGCGATGGGTGCATCAGCTACGGCCTGTCCTCCTATGGCTATGACGCCCGGGTGGCGGACGAGTTCAAGATCTTCACCAATGTCGACAGCGCGGTGGTGGACCCGAAGGACTTCGCCGCCAACAGCTTCGTCGACCGCAAGACCGACTGCTGCATCATCCCGCCCAATAGCTTCGCGCTCGCGCGGACGGTCGAATATTTCCGCGTCCCGCGCGACGTGCTGGTGATTTGCCTGGGCAAATCCACCTATGCGCGCTGCGGCATCATCGTGAACGTGACGCCGCTGGAGCCGGGCTGGGAGGGACATGTCACGCTGGAATTTTCCAACACGACGCCGCTGCCGGCCAAGATCTACGCCAATGAGGGGGCCTGCCAGTTCCTGTTCCTGCAGGGCAATGAGCCGTGCGAGGTCAGCTATGCCGACCGGGCAGGCAAATATATGGGGCAGCAGGGCGTCACATTGCCGCGACTCTGATCGGCATGCGAGAGTGCGGGCATGATGCCTGAGTGCGGCCCGCCATGCTGAACTTCTTCCGCCGCTGGGGTGAGCGGGCCGATCGTCCGCCGCCCAGTGTCGGCGAGCATGTGCGCGTCTATGCGATCGGCGACATTCATGGGCGAGTGGACCTGCTGGAGGCGCTGCTCGACCTGATCGCGCGAGACGAGGCGGGGCGCCCTCCCCTGCCCCGGCAGCTGATCTTGCTGGGCGATCTGGTGGATCGCGGGCCGTGCTCAAAGCAGGTGGTGGAGCGGGCGATGGCGCTGACCGACACGCGCTTCATCAAGGGCAATCATGAGGAGCTGTTCATCGCCGCCGCGCGGGGCAGCGCGCGGCATGCGGGCTATTTCCGCAGGATCGGCGGGGTCGAGACGCTGGCGAGCTACGGGCTGGCGGCGGAGGCGTGCGCGGCGATGGATGATCCGGCGCTGGCCCGCTGGATGCTCAACCATGTGCCGCGCGCGCATGTCGATTTCCTCGACGGCTTTATGGATCGGCTGACGGTCGGCGACTATCTGTTCGTGCATGCCGGCATCCGGCCGCGCGTGCCGCTGGAGGCGCAGAAGGCCGAGGATCTGCGCTGGATCAGGGAAGAGTTTCTGACGCATCGCGGGGACCATGGCCGGATGGTGGTGCATGGGCACAGCATCACGGCGGAGGTGGAAGAGCGGCCGAACCGGATCGGGATCGATACCGGGGCTTGGCGCAGCGGCAGGCTGACGGCGATCGGGCTGGAGGGAAGCCGGCGCTGGTATTTGCAGACCTAGGGTGTCCCAATGCCGTGAACGCAGCGGTGTTGGGCGGTAGCGCGCCGTTCCCCGGTGAGTGACGCTGGAACTGGGGCCCGGCCTTCGCCGGGGAACGATCGGCCGAGCGGAAATCGATCTCGCCCACACGGAACTGGGCTCCTGCCTTCGCAGGAGCAGGTGGGCTGGCCTTGTCAGCGCCAGCCCTTTGCCTTGGCGGCGGCTTCCTGATTGGCGTCGGCGGGGGTGCCGTCGATCAGGGCATCGACCGTGGCCATGATCCGGGGGTCGCCGGAGGATGCCTGGCGATAGGCGCTGGCCTGCTCGGTGCCGGGGAGCAGTTGCTGGACCTGCCAGCCCTGTTCGTTGCGGCAGGCGACCCCGGCCAGGCTCTTGCCATCGAAGCTGCGGCACCAGCCGCCGCCCTTGCGCTGGAAGCTGAGGCCGATGCGGATCGCCGCGTCCTGCTGCGTCGAGGCGAGCTGGCTGTCGAGCGCGGAGGCGAGCTGGCCTTGCGCCCTCAGCGTGCC
>DATEJA010000106.1:0-5700 GCA_035278405.1 Sphingobium sp.
GGGGCTCCATATCCACGGAGCCCCTTTTCATGTCCGACCATAATCCCGGCCTGCGCCCCTGGCGCGACATCGCCCGCCGGCAGAGCCGCCAGATCATGGTCGGCAATGTCCCCGTCGGCGGCGGCGCGCCGGTGACGGTCCAGACCATGACCAACACCCCCACGTCCGACGCGCGCGCGACGATCGACCAGATCCGCCGCTGCGAGGAGGTGGGCGCCGACATCATCCGCGTGTCCTGCCCGGACGAGGACTCGACCGCCGCCTTGAAGCAGATCGTCCGCGCCGCGCGCGTGCCGATCGTCGCCGACATCCATTTCCATTATAAGCGCGCGCTCGAAGCCGCCGATGCGGGCGCCGCCTGCCTGCGCATCAACCCGGGCAATATCGGCAGCGAAGCGCGCGTCAAGGAAGTGGTCGACGCCGCCAAGGCGAACAACTGCTCGATCCGCATCGGCGTCAATGCCGGCAGCCTGGAAAAGGACCTGCTCGAAAAATATGGCGAGCCCTGTCCCGAGGCGCTGGTCGAATCCGCGCTCGACCATATCAAGCTGCTGCAGGACCAGGATTTCCACGACTATAAGGTGGCGGTGAAGGCCAGCGACGTCTTCCTCGCCGTCGCCGCCTATATGCAGCTCGCCGAAGCGGTCGACTGTCCGCTGCACCTGGGCATCACCGAAGCGGGCGGCCTGATCGGCGGCACCGTCAAAAGCGCGATCGGCATCGGCAACCTGCTCTGGGCCGGCATCGGCGACACGATTCGCGTCTCACTCTCCGCCGAACCCGAAGAGGAAGTGCGCGTCGGCTACGAGATCCTGAAATCGCTCGGCATCCGCACGCGCGGCGTCAAGGTCATCTCCTGCCCCAGCTGCGCGCGCCAGGGCTTCGACGTCATCCGCACCGTCCAGGCGCTGGAGGAACGGCTCCAGCACATCCACACGCCGCTCTCGCTTTCCGTCCTCGGCTGCGTCGTCAACGGCCCCGGCGAAGCGCGCGAGACCGACATCGGCCTCACCGGCGGCGGCGCGGGCAAGCATATGGTCTATCTCTCGGGCCTCACCGACCACACGATCCAGGACGAAGGCATGATCGACCATATCGTCAGCCTCGTCGAAGCCAAGGCGGCCGAGATCGAAGCGGCAAAGCTGGAAGCGGAAACCACCGACGCCGGCAAGGCGGAAGCGGCGGAGTAGGATCTTCTCCCCGTTCCCCGGCGCAGACCGGGGCCCAGTTCCGACGTCTGAACTGGGCTCCTGCGGTCGCAGGAACACGGAAGCTCAGGGAGCAGGACGACTCCTCCCACCGTTCGCTTCGAGCGAAGTCGAGAAGCCGCCAGCACGCGTTTCCGTCTCTCGACTGCGCTCCGCCTAAGGGAGGGGAAGCGAGCGCGGTTCGACCCCTCATATTCCGATCCGATCATAGGCCTATTCCTTGGAACCCATGCCCCCCTCCCGCGCCATTGCGATCCCCTTCGCCGTCTGCTGCGCCGGCGTCGCGCTCTTCTCGGTGATGGACGCGGCGATGAAGGGCCTCAGCCTCTCCATCGGCCTGTTCAACGCCCTCTTCTGGCGCGCGCTCGCTGGCAGCCTGCTCGGCCTCGCGCTGATGCTGCTCACCCGGCAGCGCTGGCCGACATGGGTGGTGCTGCGCCTGCACCTGCTGCGCGGCTCCGTGGTCGCGCTGATGGCCAGCCTCTTCTTCTGGGCGCTGATGCGCATGCCGCTCGCCGAAGCGATCGGCCTGTCCTTCATCGCCCCGCTGATCGCGCTCTATCTGGCCGCGCTGCTGCTCGGCGAGCGGATCGGGCGGCAGGCGATCGCCGCCTCGCTGCTCGGCCTTGTCGGCGTCGCCGTGATCCTCTCGGGCCGGATGCAGGGCCGCTACGACGCCGACGCGCTGCTCGGCGCGCTCGCGGTGCTGGCCTCGGCCGTGCTCTTCGCCTGGAACCTCATCCTCCAGCGCCAGCAGGCGCAGCTCGCCTCCCCGATCGAGGTCGCCTTCTTCCAGCATGGCGTGATGTTCGCGATCTTCGCCCTGGTCGCGGCGGCCATGGGCTGGGCGCCCGCTCTGCCGGCGGTCGGATCGGGGCTGCTGGTCCTGGTCGCGGCGACCCTCGCCTTCACCTCGCTCGCCGCGCTCGCCTGGGCCTATGCCCGGGCGGAGGCGCAGCGGCTCATCCCGGTCGAATATAGCGCTTTCCTCTGGGCGGCGATCATCGGCGCGCTCGTCTTCGGCGATCGGCTGACGCTGACCACGCTCGCGGGCACGCTGCTGATCGTGACCGGCTGCCTTGTCGCCGCGCGGGCCGGCCGGCCGATCGAAATGCATGAAGGAATAGGATAGCCTCGCCGCGCCTTTCAAAAACGCGTTTTTCTCGCCACTTCCTTCATGCTTTCGACAAGACGAGCCGAAAAGCCGGACTCTTGACGCGGACTCCCCGCTCGGCGCATTGTGCCGAAACGGAACATTTGGGGGACATTCTTGCCATGGCTGTCAGCCGCGGAGCCAAGCGCACGCCGGAATGGCGCGAAATGCTGAAGCGCAGCCTTATCCGCAGCGGCGCGCTGATCGGGGCGATCGCCTTGATTCTGGGCACCTTGTTCCTGGCGCTCGCGCTGTTGAGCTACCAGCCGAGCGACCCGTCGATGAACACGGTCGCGGGCGACCATGTGCAGAATATCATGGCCGCCCCCGGCGCCTGGATCGCCGACTTCCTGCTCTGGCTGCTGGGCGTTCCGGTCGCGCTGCTGCTGCCCCTGATGGCGATCACCGCCCGCCGCCTGTGGGGCGACCAGGACATGAGCGGGTGGAAGGCGCAGTTCGGCAAATGCCTGGCCGGCATCATCCTCATCGGCATCGCCCTGTCGCTGTTCCAGCCCGAACCGCTGGTCGGCCTGCCGAGCGGCTGGGGCGGCATCATCGCCCTGGTGACCGCGCGCGGGATCGCCAGCCTGACCGCCCCGGCCGCCGGTGCCCAAGGCTGGGTCCATGGCATCCTCATCACCCTGACGCTGATCAGCGGCCTCGCGCTCTGCTATCGCAGCCTGGCGCTCGAAAAGCCGATCCTGGCGCTGCGCCGTCCCGCCCTGCCGCGCCTCAGCCTGCCCAAGCCCGCCTTCGCGTTGGCCGGCGGCGGCGTCCTCGCCGATGCGGATGAGGATGACGCGATCGAGGAACGCGTCATCTCCCCGCGCCGCGCCGTCAGCAACGAGCCCAAGCCGCCGATCACCATCCAGACGCCCAAGCCCGCGCCTGCCCAGCGCCAGATGGCGCCGGTCAGCCAGGACGATCTGTTCGGCAACAGCTCGCTGCCCTCGCCCGACCTGCTCAACCCGATCCCTGCGGCGCAGAATCAGAGGATCGACAAGGCGGCGCTGGAACGCAACGCCCGCCTGCTCGAAAGCGTGCTCGACGACTTCCATGTGAAGGGCAATATCGTCGAGGTCCGCCCCGGTCCGGTCGTCACCATGTACGAGCTTGAGCCCGCGCCCGGCATCAAGGCGAGCCGCGTGATCGCGCTCGCCGACGACATCGCCCGCAACATGTCGGCGCTCTCCGCCCGCGTCGCGACGATTCCCGGCCGCACCGTCATCGGCATCGAACTGCCCAACGCGAACCGCGAAGGCGTGTCCTTCCGCGAACTCATCACCAGCGAGCAGTTCGCGCAGGAAGCGACCCTGCCGATCATCCTGGGCAAGAACATCTCGGGCGAACCGATCATCGCCGACCTTGCCCCCATGCCCCACCTGCTGATTGCGGGCACCACCGGCTCGGGCAAGTCGGTCGGCTTGAACGCCATGATCCTCTCGCTGCTCTACCGCATGACGCCGGACCAGCTGCGCCTCATCATGATCGACCCCAAGATGCTGGAACTGTCGACCTATGACGACATCCCGCATTTGCTCTCGCCGGTCGTGACCGAGCCCGCGAAAGCGATCCGCGCGCTTAAATGGGCCGTCGAGCAGATGGAGGACCGCTATCGCATGATGGCGTCCATCTCCGTCCGCAACCTCGCCAACTATAACGAGAAGGTCCGCGCCGCGAAGGCAAAGGGCAAGCCCTTGGGCCGCCGCGTCCAGACCGGCTATGATCCCGAGACGGGCAAGCCCATCTATGAGGAAGAGCAGCTCGATTTCCAGCCGCTGCCGCAGATCGTGGTGGTGGTGGACGAGCTGGCCGACCTCATGATGACCGCCGGCAAGGAAGTCGAATTCCTGATCCAGCGCCTCGCCCAGAAGGCGCGCGCCGCCGGCATCCACCTGATCCTGGCGACCCAGCGCCCCTCGGTCGACGTCATCACCGGCGTCATCAAGGCGAACCTGCCCACCCGCATCAGCTTCTTCGTGACGTCGAAGATCGACAGCCGCACGATTCTGGGCGAGCAGGGCGCCGAACAGCTGCTGGGCAAGGGCGACATGCTCTACATGCATGGCGGCAAGGGCCTGATGCGCGTCCACGGCCCCTTCGTGTCGGACGACGAGGTGCGCGTGGTTGCCGATCACTGGCGCGCCCAGGGCCAGCCCGACTATATCTCCGCCGTCACCGAGGAGCCGGAGGAAGGCAGCTTCGCGCTCGACGGCGTGGACCTGGGCGACGACAGCCCCGACGCGCAGCTGTTCCGCAAAGCCTGCCAGCTCGTGTTCGAGAATCAGAAGGCGTCGACCAGCTGGCTCCAGCGGCAATTGCGCGTCGGCTACAACAGCGCCGCCCGCCTCATCGAACGGATGGAGGAGGAAGGCCTGGTCGGCCCGCCCAATCATGTCGGCCGCCGCGAGGTACTGCGCGACGAGAATGGCAACCCGCTTTGATGACGATTGCGTTACGCGCAATCGTGCCGGTCCCTTTCGCATTTGCAGCAAGAGCCCGCGTCGGACAAAAGGGTCGGGCCTTTCAGGCATCCTCTCCTAAAAACTTTCCAGGCCGGTCCTTGTGACCGGCCTTTTTTTTTGGCTCGCCACTCCCCTTGGCCGGGATTTTACGGCGCGGCTCGCTTGCCAAAGCCTGTCATTTTCGGAACGAGCCAGTTCACGGCGGGTTCAATGCCTGTTTTCTATCCCAGCCCTCCTGACCATAGCGGAGAAGAATGCATGAAGCGCATAGTCGCGCCCCTTGTCCTCGCCCTGACCGCGTCGCCCTTGCTGGTGGCCGCCGTTCCCGCGCTTGCGCAGCAGGGCCAGTCCGACCTTGTCCGGGTCAACAACTATATCCGCGGCGTCACCACCATGACGGCGGACTTCACCCAGACCGACCGCAACGGCCAGAGCCTCACCGGCAAGCTGACGATCAAGCAGCCCGGCAAGATCCGCTTTCAATATCAGAAGGGCGTGCCGTTGCTGATCGTCGGTGATGGCAAGGCGCTGACCATGATCGACTATGAAGTGCGCCAGGTGCAGCGCTGGCCGATCGGCAATTCGCCGCTGGGCGCGCTCATCGATCCCAGCAAAGACCTGTCCAAATTCGGCAAGGTGATCCAGACCGGCGATCCCAATGTGCTCAGCATCCAGGCGCGCGATCCCAAGCGGCCGGAATTCGGTACCATCACCATGATCTTCAAGCGCGATTCCGCAGGCCCGGCAGGGTTGCAGCTATATGGCTGGGTGGCGCTCGATTCGCAGAACAACCGCACGACCGTGCGCCTCTCGAACCTGGCTTATGGGGTGCCCGTGGCCGATTCCGCCTTCCGCTGGAACGATCCGCGCCCGA
>DATEJA010000107.1:0-5011 GCA_035278405.1 Sphingobium sp.
GCCCGTTTCGAAGACGCCGCCGGCGCCGTCAAGCTGGACGGCTACCGCCTGGGCGCCGGTCTGGAAACGACCTTCCAGGGCTTCATCGCCCGCGCCGAATATCGCTATTCGAGCTACGAGCATGTCGGCGGTTCCAAGCCGGAGCGTCACCAGGCCGCGCTGATCCTGGGCTACCGCTTCTAAGGCTCCACAGCCTTTTGAGAACGGAACAGGGCGTCCCTTGCGGGGCGCCCTTTTCTATTGGTCGATAAGGTCGAGATAGGCGACGACATCATTGTCGGTGGCGAGGAACAGGCCGTCCTGCACATCTTCCGGCTGCTGTTCGGCAAGGCGCAAGGCTTCGTCGAGCGAACCGTAGAAAAGGGTGGTCGCCGCGCCACCCTCCTGGGCGTCGCTCAGATGATAGAGGCGGACGGTGGCCGATCCATAGGTGGTGCGCATGGGCGGAGTATCGGCGCGGGGATCCGAGATGGGAAGGATTTTATAGCAGCTCTTGCCGACATCCCCTCTCCACCCACTGTAACCTGCGCGCCACGCCCACCCCAAAAACCATCCTACAAGCCCCTCTCTCCCCTGTCCTACATCCCCTCGACCCGCCTATCCCCGCCCCGTCTTTGGAAATGTCGACCCGCTTCCCACGACGCCTACGCGCGCCCGCTCACGCGCGCGCATATGGTGTGAACTTCGGGCGAAAACCGCGCTTTTCTCTGCCTTCCCTGCACCCGCCCGGCAGATTCCGCGTGACTCCCCTCCTACAAATCTGTATGCGCGCGCCAGCAGACCCTTGGCAGCAATGCCGATGGTCTTCCGTCCGAGACAGTTGGCGAAGGGAATTGGCCCTTCTTAATCTCCAACCTAGACGGGGAAAAGTTCTTCACCGGCCGGGCTCGTCCTGTCCGGGTCTGCCTGTCTTCCCATGAGGATGCGGGCCAGTCGATCTCTCCCCTTCGGACTTAGTGCCCCGCGTTTCGGCGCGGGTTTAGCCGTTCGCCGCGTCAAACCGGCGGACATGAAGTGGAGAATGGCATGGATCGTAATCAGAAAGCTGAGGTCGTTTCCGCGCTCAACGCACGCCTGGCAGAGGTCGGTGTGGTCGTCGTGACCCGCAACCTCGGCATGACCGTCGCCCAGTCGACGGACCTGCGCCAGAAAATGCGCGAAGCCGGCGCGACCTACAAGGTTACGAAGAACCGCCTCGCCAGGATCGCCCTTGAAGGCACCGACTATACCGGCATCAGCGACCTGCTGACCGGCCCGGTCGGCCTTGCCACCTCGGCCGATCCGGTCGCAGCCGCCAAGGTTGCGGTCGAGTTCGCCAAGACCAACGACAAGTTGGAAATCGTTGGCGGCTCGATGGGCGAAGTGATGCTGAACGCGGAGGGCGTGAAAGCGCTCGCCTCGATGCCGTCGCTGGATGAACTGCGTGCGAAGATCGTCGGGCTGCTCGTTGCGCCCGCGACCAAGCTCGCGACCGTCACCCAGGCACCGGCTGCGCAGCTCGCGCGGGTCTTCAACGCCTATGCGGAGAAGGACGCGGCCTAAAGGCCTCGCCGTCTTCGGACTACCGTTTTCAACTCGTTTTTTAGGGAATGAACTAACATGGCAGATATCAATGCTCTGGTCGACCAGCTGTCGGCCCTGACCGTCCTCGAAGCCGCCGAGCTGTCGAAGGCCCTGGAAGAAAAGTGGGGCGTTTCGGCCGCCGCTGCCGTCGCCGTCGCCGCTCCGGCTGGTGGCGCCGCTGCTGGCGCTCCGGCTGCTGAAGAGCAGACCGAATTCGACGTCGTTCTCACCGGCGACGGTGGCAAGAAGATCAACGTCATCAAGGAAGTCCGCGCCATCACCGGCCTGGGCCTGACCGAAGCCAAGGCGCTCGTCGAAGGCGCGCCCAAGGCCGTCAAGGAAGGCGTCAGCAAGGACGAGGCCGAAAAGGTCAAGAAGCAGCTGGAAGAAGCCGGCGCGACCGTCGAGCTCAAGTAATCGGTTCCGCCCCGCATCAGCGGGGCACCGATCCGGCCAGACCGGAATGGGGCGGCATCCTTGCGATGCCGCCCTTTTTCTATCCGCGCCGGAAAATCGCGCTCACCACCGCGATCCGGTCGACATCGCGATAGGCCGGCGACGCCAGTTCCTCGCCGAACACATCGGGGTCCAGCTCTTCATAGGAGAGCGAACAGCCCGCATCCGCCGCCACCGCCGCCAGCGCGCGGCCCAGAATATCGTCGCCGGCCACGATCGCGCTGCCGCTGTAGAGGATGAACCGCCCGCCCTCGGCCAGCCGCGCCACCGCCTCCCGCGCCATGGCGAGCGCCACCGCGCCGCCGTGCAACGACCCGCCGTCGCGATAGGAACGCCGCGCCGGATCGATGATATAGGGCGGATTGGCAAAGGCGAGATCGACCGGCCCCTCCACCCCCGCCAGCCCCTCGCCCTCGACCAGGCGCGCGGCGACACCGGCGGCCCGCGCGTTGATGCGGGCCAGTCGAAGCGCCTCCCGGTTGATGTCCGTCATCACGATCGCGGCATCCGGGCAGAGCTTCCCCGCCACGATGGCGCCGACGCCCGCCCCCGCGCCCATGTCGACCAGCCGCGCACCGGGCGCGGCCGGGTGATCGGCCAGTTCGCCCGCGATCAGGCGCGCGAAGCGATAGCTGTCGGGCCCGAAGAAAACCGCATCCTCGCTGTCGGTCGGAAAAGCCGAATGGAGGAACAGCGTATCCCCCACCGACGACACGCGCAGGGCGGACTGGCGACGATCCCCGCCGACCCGCTGCAGCGCCCCCGCCTCGTCCAGCAAAGCCGCGACGTCGCCATCCAGCACCCCGTCGCGAAAGGGCAGGCTCCAGCCCAGCACATCGGCCAGGCAGCGCGCCTCGGCCCGCTCCGGCCGGCCGATCACCCGCCGATGCGTCGCCGGGGTTGGCGTGATGAAGCGATAGGCCCGCGCCCGCAACAGGCCGAGCAGCGCGAGCAACGCGTCGTCCCGCCTGTCGGTCGCTGTCGCATGATCGGAAAGCCTGTCCTGCACCGGGGATCGACGGCCCGCAGCGGGAAAGGTTCCGCCGCCCCTCAGCCGCCGCCGGCGACCGCATCCAGCGCGTCGGCCAGCGCCCGGGCCTTCGCCATGAGCGCCGCGCCCGCCTCGCCCGCCTCGACGGCGTCTTCCAGAACGCTCGCGCGCGCGCCGACATCGGCATGGCCGAAGATGCCGGCGATGCCCGCAAGGCCATGGGCCAAGCGCAGTAGCCGCTCCCGATCCCCGTCGTCCAGCGCCGCCATGATCGCCGCCCGGTCCGCGCGCGCCCGCACCAGGAAACGCTCCCGCAACAGCGCCATCTGGGCCTGGGGATCGGTCATCCTAAGCGGGATGCGATTTGGCGATGGGGAAGGCGGCCGGGATCGCGCTGGTCAGCCGATCGGCCTCCAGCGCGCCAAGGCGCTCGGGTTCGTCCGTCGAAATGGGCAGGATCACGATCTTGAGTGCGGGTTGCTGACGCATGGGCCTTCGACGCTCCTGCTGGACAAGTCCATGTGCAGGGCGACAGTCGACACCTTATCGGCCGTCAAATCAACCACTTCCTGGCATGCCGCGGGCAACTGGCCAGCGGCAGGGGAAGAGCGTCACGCTCCTCCCCATGGGTCGCAATTCAGCCGGATGCCGTTTGCGATCAGCGCGCCGCGATCAGGACGGGTTGGTCCTTGGGCGCCATCGCCATTGTCTGCGCGCGATGATCGGCACGCAGGCTGGTCAGCATGCTGTCCCTCTCCCTCGCGTCATTCGCCACGACGATCCATGCTTCGAACCGGGACCCCGTCCGCACTTCCTGCGGCAGGGGATAGAGCGAGCCCATGCCCCGGATTGCCCGCAGCGATATGCGATTGATGTCCGATGATGTGGATGGCCCCGCCAGGTCGACATTGTCCGGCCGCCCCTGGTCGTTCAGCCGGAACTGCACGCGCGCATAGCCCGTCGACATGCCGTCCCGATAGAGCGCGCTGGCGCTGCGGATGCTGCGCGACAGGCGCGAAGCGGTCCGGTCGGTCCATTTCTGATAGCTTATCTCGCCCTTCTCGGGCGCCACGACGGTAAGCTGGTCGCCCCCCTGGCGGGCAGTCGCCGCCGCAGGCACGATCAGGCAGGCGCAAAGCGCCACGATAACAGGCTTGGCATACATGGCAGCCTCCTCTGCTTGTCTGTCGATTTTCTGAGTGGATCTGCTGCGGCAGCATCGGACCAGCCGAGAGCAGGAACAGCCTTATATGGCAAATGGCCGCTGGAGGATAACGAATATAGCCCAGCAATCTCATTCACATATGGATTATTTCATCTGGCGTTCACTTTCGGCAAGGAAATGATCTTTCCGCCGCTTTTTGCGGCCCGTAGGAGGGTCGCCGGCCAAGCCCTCATAGAGGCTGGATTTTCCCGCTGCCGCTACGGCAAGGGCGGTTCGACTCAGCCGGCCAGGGCCAGCCCCACCGCCTCGGCCACCTTGATGCCGTCGATTGCCGCCGACAAGATTCCGCCGGCATAGCCTGCCCCTTCGCCGGCCGGATAGAGGCCCGCGACATTGAGGCTCTGGAGATCCTTGCCCCGCGTGATCCGGATCGGCGAGGAGGTGCGCGTCTCCACGCCCGTCATCACCGCGTCGGGATGATCGTAATTGGCGATCTGCCGCCCGAACACGGGCAGCGCCTCGCGAAACGCCTCGATCACGAAGCCGGGCAGGCAGCGCGACAGGTCGGTCAGGGTGACCCCCGGCTTGTAGGAGGGCACCACCTCCCCCAATTCGGTCGAGGCGCGGCCGGCCAGGAAATCGCCCACCTTCTGCCCCGGCGCCCAATAGGAGGAGCCGCCCGCGACATAGGCCATATCTTCCCAATGCCGCTGCAGTTCGATCCCCGCCAGCGGCCCGCCGGGATAGTCCCGTTCCGGGTCGATGCCGACGACCAGCCCGGAATTGGCGTTGAACTCGGCCCGGCTATATTGGCTCATGCCGTTGGTGACGACGCG
>DATEJA010000108.1:0-5024 GCA_035278405.1 Sphingobium sp.
GCTCCTCGCCCCCGCCAGCCGACGTCCTTACTGCCGCAGTCGTTCGATCGCCTGGGCGAGGGCGACGTAGAGCTTGCCCATATCTGACGACAGGATCGCCACGCCCAGCGCGTTGCCGTCGCGGGCGGTGAGGATGATCCGCAGCATCGATTCGAAGTCGTGGATGTAGCGGTTCACATGGTCCTGGAATTCGGCGTCATTGTCATAATGAAGCGCGATTTCGCGGGACTCGCCGGCGTCGAGCAGCTTGACCGCGCGGCGCGTGAAGACGCCGCGGTCGCCCTTCAGATAGGCGGACCAGGCTGAATCGGTGACGTCGTTTGACAGGATCTTGGCGACGTCGATCGCGGTGCTGTTGAGCGATTCGATCAGCAGGGCCGAGCGGCGGGCGAAATGGTCGCGGTCGCGATCCTCGACGGCGCGTTCGGCTTCCTCGATGCGCGACTGCACGCTGGCGCTGGTGTCGGCGATGGTCAGCAGTTGCCGGGTGAGGCGGTCGGACGCCTGGTGGGCGGCCTTGACCGCTTCCTCCGCGACCTTGGCCACCATCTCGATCTGCGCCGTGACCTTGTCGTCGATGGCGCGGCGCAGCGCTTCCTCGCTGGCGTCGGCGAGCGATTGGGCGGCGTCGGGAATGGCGCGGCCCAGCGCCTGGCGCGCCCGCTCGGCGGCCTGGTCGGCGGTGTCCTTCACCCGCAGCAGCGCGGTGACGAGCAAGGGGCCCGCGCCTTCGGTGATGCGCGTCGCGTCCTGATGCGCATTGTCGAGCGCGGTGCGCAGCCGTTCCACCAGTTCGCGATTGGCTTCCACGCCGCTCTGCGTGCTTTCCAGCCATTCGGTGAGGCGGCGGCCCTGGCCCCGCAGCAGTTCCTCGGCTTCCTGGGTGCGTCCGACCAGTGCTTCGGAAATCGCTTCCAGTCGCTCCATCTCCGGAGCCGCGCTGTCCAGCAGGGTGCGGCTGGTGGTGATCCGCTGGTCGAACCGCTGCAAGGCGGCGGGGAAGGTCTCGTCCAGCTCGCGCGCGCTTGAATCGAGCGCGACCAGCAGCGTTTCGGCGCAGCCGATCAGCTTTTCGGCGGTCACGCCGCCTGCCGCCAGCGCATCGTCGATCCGCTGCGTTTCCTGGGCCAGGCGCGCCAGCGCGTCGGTGAGCCTCTGGTTGCGGGAAAGCGCCGTTTCTTCCATCGCGGCGAAGCGCGACTGTGCGGCGTCGACCGCATCGTTCAGCGTCGAATGGAGGCCGGAGACGAGCGTGCGCTGGCCTTCGACCAGATCGTTGATCTGGTGCAGGCGGCTTTCCACCTCGCTCATATGGTCGGTGATGGCCGCGACGGTATCGTCGCCGATGCTCTCGATCTGGCCACGCGAACGGACAAGGAGCGCTTCCAGCGCTTCGGCCTGTCGGGCCAGGCCATTTTCGGTGACAGCCATGCCGTCGCGGGCGCGAGCGAAGGCCGCCTCGGTCCGCTCACGCAACTGGGCGTCGATCTCTTCGGCGTCGCGCGACAGGGCTGCGAGCGCGCTCTGGCTGGTCGCCGCGATGCCGGCCTGCGCGGTTTCGACCAGCGCATGGAGCGATTCCGCCTGGGCGGTAAGATCGCGATCCGCGGCGGCCATGCCGTCCTGCGCATGCGCGACCGCTGCTTCCAGACGCTGGCGCATGTCGGCCTCGACGCGGTTGAGGTCCTGGGTCAGCAGGTCCATCGTCGCCTGGGCGCTGGTGGTGATGCCCGCGCGCGCGCGTTCCAGCAGGCCGGCGAGCGTGCCCGCCTGGCGATCCAGTTCGGCCGTGCTTTCCGCCATCGCCTGGCGCGCGCTCTGCGTCGTGGCGTCGATCCGGCCTGACGCGATATCGGCCATGCCGTTGACTTCTTCGGTGGCGGAGCGCGTCGCTTCCTGCAACTGAGTGAGCTGGCTCGACAGGCTCTTGGTCGCCGACAGGGTGCGGGCGCGCGCATCGTCGGACAGTTCGCCCAGCGCATGCAGCCGCGCTTCGAGCGTGTCGATCCGTTCCGCCAGAGCATGGCCGTTGTCGACGATCTGCGCCGCCATGCGGGCCGCGCGGTCCTCCAGTTCGGGCATGGACGCGATCAGCGCGTCCATCCGCGCGACAAGGGCGTGGCTGGCCCGCTCGGCTGCCTCCGCCTTTTCGGTGGTGGTCTGCGCCCGGCTGGCGATCAGTTCCGCCGATGCTTCCATATTGCTGCTGGCGGCCGCTCCATAGCTGTCGAGCAGTTCGGCCTGGTCGTGCATGGATTGCCGCGCGGTGGCGAGCTGGTGCGTGATTCGGGCAAGCCTTATCTCCAGCAATTCCGCTTCGGTGCGCAACGCGCGCGCGGTGTCCATATAACGGCGCGATTCCGACCGGCTGGTGCGGGCGAGCAGCAGATAGCAGACGCCGAGCAGGACGATGGGGACGAGGAGCGTCGCGACGAGGCCGGGCCAGGCGGCGGGACCGGCGCGCCATTGGCCGGCGCTGATGGTCGCCCAGGCAGCAAAGCCCAGCCACAGAAGCGCGGCGGCGGCGAAGGCCCATTGCGTTCGGCGGGCGGCACGCTCGCCATATTCAGCGGCTGCGCTTTCGGTTTCGAGATCCTCGACCGCCTGCTTCAGCATGAGGTTGTCGTCCGCATGCGACCCGTCGCTGGTCGCTATGCTCTTGTTTCGCCAGAATTCGACGATGGTGCTGCCCCCGTTCATGGCGCCATATTACCATCTTTTCGGCGCAACAAAATGCCTTGTTACCAAAACTTAACGCAAGCCAGATAGCGTTGGCCCCATGTCCTACGATCCTGGCGCCCTCAATGCCGCTCTTGCCGCCGCCGTTGGCGAGGATATCGCGCTGATCGCGGACCTGCGTGTCGCCTTCATCGAAAGCGCGCAGCGGCATATCGACCTGTTGCAGCGGGCGCGGTGCGACGCCAATTGGGAACTGGCCGCCTGGCGGCTCAAGGGCCTGGCGGCCAGTTTCGGGCTTACCAGCCTGATGGCGCTGGCCGACGACGCGGCCGACAGCGCGCCCGGCGATCCACGCGTGTTGCGGCAGTTGCGGATGGCGCTCGATCGGCTGCAGAACGGCTGACGCGCAGCCGCTTGCACGATCGCGTCAGCCTTGCGACAAGGCAGGGCATCACAAAAACGGGGTCGGTTCCACTACAGCATGACTTTCGCGGCCATTCTCAGCGCCAGCAGGGCGGCTTCGCACGATTCGGCAGGGCCGCTGCGCGCGAGCCTGCATTTCGCGGGCCAGACGCTGGTCGAATATCAGGCGCGGCAGGCGGTGCGGGCAGGGGCGGACCGGATCATGATCCTGGTCAGCGTCATCACCCCGGCACTCTCGCAGGCGGTGGATCGGCTGAGCGCGGACGGGATCGCCGTCGCGCTGGTCCGAGACATGGTGTCGATGGTGCGCGATGCGCCGCGCGACAGCGATGTGCTGCTGGTCGCCGACGGCGTCATCGTCGGCCAGGCGCATTTCGATGCGATGGCCGAGCGTGAGGGCAATGCCCTGCTGGTGACCGACGACAGCCGCGCCAGCGCGCCCTTGGAGCGGATCGATGCGGGGCAGCGCTGGGCGGGGCTGGCGCGGATCACGCCCGACCTGCTGTTCGGCACGCTGGACATGATCGGCGACTGGGACCTGTCGCTGACGCTGGTGCGCGCGGCGGTGCAGAATGGCGCGCGGCGCGTAACGGTGCCGCAGGACGATCTGATGACGGGGCGCGTCGCGCTGGTCGACGGGCAGGAACAGGCCGATCTGGTGGCGCAGGCGGCAATGTCGAGCGGATCGCGCACGACGCGGGTGCGCGGCGCCGTGGAACATTATCTGCTCGGCCCGGCGGCGCGGCTGATAAGCCCCGCGCTGATGCGCACGCAGGTGCCGGCGACGCAGGTGCGGATCGCCGGCATGGCGCTGGCGGCGATCGCGCTCGTGCCGATCGAACTGCTGTGGCGCGCGGGCGGGTTCGTGCTGCTGCTCTTGGCGCTGCTGCTGGCGGAGATTGCCGATCGGCTGGATGAGCTGGCTCTGCGCTCGCCGCCCGCGGGGTGGGCGGCCTTCATCATTCCCTTCTTCGCGGTCGGCGGCATCTCGCTGGCCGGCGGCAGCGCGGGTGCGACCCATCTGGCGCTGCTGCTTGCCGTGCTGCAATTCGCCGAACGCTGGCAGAAGACGGGCGCGGCGCGGCCCTGGATGGTCTTCACGCCAGCGAGCGCGCTGCTGCTGCTCGTCGTGCTCGCGCTGACGGGCGCTTTGACGCTCGGCTATGACCTTGCCATGCTGATCGCGATCGGTTCGATCGGGGCGGTGGTCCTGCTCAAGCGGGCCTGAAAATTTCCGGATCAGGGTTTAGTGCATTTTAAGGACGTGCGGCTATGCTGGCCGATATGAGCGCCTTTTCGTTCCTTACTGGACCGACAGCGGCGGACTGCTGGCCCATGGCGCAGGTCATGGCGGGCATGTCCGCTGTCCCCGTTGGTCATGCCATTGATCTGGCATTTTTCTTTCCCGATGAAGGGCGCGAACGCCATGATGCGCTGATGGCGGAGACGCGCCGGCATCTGGGCGGATGCCTGACCGGGATCGAGGCGGCGCTGCGAATCGAACTGGCGGCGCAACCGGACATCGCCGCGCTGCTGGCGCAGCGGCCGCAGCCGCTTTGCTGGCCGATCATCTGCGCGCAGCCCACCTTGCTGGGCCCGGCGCTGCTGTCCCATATGCAGATGCGGGCGGGCGTGACGCTGATGCTGCGCCAGTTCGGGCAGCCGGACGACGGCGCCGACTATGGCGAGGCGGACGCGATCCTGCCGACGGATGATCCGGCCATCACCCGGGCGCTGGCTGCGCTCGCGGTGGCCGAAGGGCGCTGGCTGGCGGTGGGCGCCGAAGATGAGCCGATGATCGCGGACCTGCCGGCCGAACATTTTGCCGAACTCCTGTGGACGGCCGCCGCCTGCCTGACCGCCCTTGTGCAGCGGAGCGCGCTGCCCGGTGCCGACATGGTGTTGCCGGCGTTCGAGAAGGC
>DATEJA010000109.1:0-4754 GCA_035278405.1 Sphingobium sp.
TGATCTGGAATTCTCGCGGGGACAATTGGGGAGACTGAACATGCGAAACGGGGTGGGACGGATGGCGTCCTTCGGCCTGCTGATGGGGATGATGTCGACGGCGGCCTGGGCCGCGCCGGCGTCGCCCCTGCTGCAGCTGGGCAAGCCTGAACTGAGGGACGCGCTCAAAAGCCGCTACGACACGGCGGTCGCCGCTGTCGGCGACGCTGCCCTGCGCGGCGCGCAGGACAGCCGCTGGACCTATGCGGTCGAGGCCAAGAACCAGTGTGGCATCGCCATCGGTTTCGTGAAATCCGGCACGAAGGATGCGGACAGCATCAACAAGTGCGACGACTTTGTGGCCCGCCTTGCGGCGACGCCACCGCCGCCGGTGGCGACCGCAGATCCAGCCCCACCCGCGCTGGACTGCACGGCACCGGCGGTGTCCGTCTTCTTCGACTGGAACATGGACACGCCGGTCGCCGAAGGGATGACGACGATCAACCAGCTGACGCAGACCGCGACCCAGTGCGGATGGAAGCGCTTTGGCGTCACGGGCTATACCGATACGTCGGGCGGCAACCGCTATAATGACGGCCTGTCGATGCGCCGCGCGCGCAATGTCGCCGGGCTGATGAGCCAGGGTGGCATCCCGATGGACGCCCTGACCGTCACGGGCCTGGGCGAAACCCAGCTGAAGATCGAAACCGCCGACGGCGTGAAGGAACCGATGAACCGTCGGGTCGAAATCACCGCCAGCGCGAATTGAGGGGAGGCTTTCTGTGAAGATGATGAAGACATGCGGGAGCCTGGTCGCCCTCTGCGTCGCGGCGATGACGACGAGCGGCTGGGCCCAGACCACGGATCTGAAGAGCGCGATCGCCGCCGCGATCGACAGCCATCCGGAAATCAACCAGGCGATCCAGAACAAGGAAGCCATCGAATTCGAACGCGAACAGGCCAGGGGGCTGGACCTGCCGCGCGTGAATTTCGAAGGGTCGGCGGGCGTCCGTCGCCTCGAAAACGCCACGCGCCGCGCTATCGGCATCGAAAACCAGACGCTCTATCCGATCGAAGCGGATCTGGTGGCGGAGGAAACGCTGTTCGATTCGGGCTATCGCAGCGCGGAAAAGCGGCGGCAGGCCTCGCGGGTCGATGGCGCCGCGCTGCGCGTGGGCGAGCGTTCGCAGTTCGTCGCGCTCAACGTCACCCGCCAATATCTCGACTATATGCTGCAGCAGCGCGTCGTCGCGGCGGCGGAGGACAATATCGCCTTCCACCGCAAGCTGCTGGGCGACCTGGGCGAAGGCGTGCAGAAAGGCTCCATCAGCATCGCCGACCAGCAACAGGCGCAGGAACGCTACCAGGCCGCCCTCGTCCGCAAAAGCGAGGCGGAGCAGGACATGACCAATGCGGCGATCCAGTTTCGCACGCTGACCGGGCTGTCCATCGACCAAGTCACCATGCCCGCGTCGGTCGAGAGCGCCGTGCCGCCGACGCTGGACGAAGCCATCGCCGCCGCGCGCACCAACAATCCGCTGATCCGCGAAGCCGAAGCCGACATCCAGGCCGCCCATGCGGTGGTGGACGAGGCGAAGGCGGAAACCGGGCCGACCGTTCTGGTCGAGGGCCGGGGCCGCGTTGGCCAGGACATGGACGGGTTCAAGGGCAATACCAACGACGTGCAGGGCCGCGTCGTCCTGCGCTGGCAGCTCTATAATGGCGGCATCAACCGGGCGAAGGTCCAGGAAATGACCCGCCGCGCGAGCGAGGCGCGTTTCCGCCTGAGCCAGCGCCAGCGCGAGGCGGAGGAGGATGTCCGCACCGCCTGGAACCGCCGCGACACGGAAAGGAAGCGGATCACCGACCTCACGACCCAGTCGACCGTGTCGGATTCGCTGCTGGTGTCCTATCGCGAGCAGTTCAATGTCGGCCGGCGATCGCTGCTGGACGTGCTGGACAGCCAGAATACCCGCTTCAACACGCAGGTGCGGGCGGAGACGGCGCGCTTCTCCGAGCTGTTCTCGCAATATCAGATCCTGGCCGCGACCAACCAGCTGCTGGACACGCTGGGGATCACGCCGCCTTCGGGCGCCAATCCTTACGCGCGCAAGAAATATGATGTCCCGGACCTGCCGCCCGCCGAATTGCAGCGGCGGCGCTATCCGGGCTGAGCTTCCATCTTTGGGGTCGTCACGGGCAGCAATGCCCGGGGCGGCGCGGGGTAAACAATGTTGGAACGAAGCACACTCAGTCTGGCCGAATGGCTGGACCATCACGCGTCGCCGAGCGACGAGCTGGTGGAATGTATCGCCCATGCGGCGCGGCATTTCGATCGATCGCCCGGCATAGTCGGCCTGCGCGCGGGCCTGGCCGTCGATGAATCCGGGCGCTTACCCTTCCACCAGGCGGAATCGGCGCTCGACCAGATCGGTCTCTTGAGCGACCATGTCCGGGGCCGGCTCGACAAATGGCGGCCGGCCAATCTTCCGGCCATCCTGCCCTTGCGGGGTGGGCGCTTCCTGCTGCTGATGGACATCCGCCAGGGGGATGCCTTGGTGCAGCTGCCGCATGCCAAGGAAGCGGTGTGGGCGCCTTTGAGCGACCTGGAAGGTTCCTTCACCGGCGAGGCGCTGGTGGTGATGGCCGATCATGGCCGCGAACGGGCGGAGGAGCGTCCCTGGGACGAACGCGCCCGCCAGCACTGGTTCTGGCGCGAAGTATGGCGCGCGCGCGGCTCGTTCGGCTATGTCATGCTGGCCGCCGCGATCATCAACCTGCTCGCCTTCGCGCTGCCGCTGTTCACGATGAACGTCTATGACCGGATCATCCCGAACAAGGCGGCGTCGAGCCTGTGGGTGCTGGGTGTCGGGGTGATGCTGGCCTTTGCCCTGGACTTCGCGCTGCGGATCGCCCGCGCGCGGCTGGTGGACGAGGCGGGGCGCGAGATTGACGAGCGGCTGTCGCAGCGGCTGTTCGAAAAGGTGATGAACGTGCCGCTCGCGAGCCGCGCGGGCAGCACCGGCGCGCTGGCGCGGCGCGTGTCCGAATTCGAAAGCGTGCGCGAATTCTTCACCTCGACCACCGTGGTGCTGGTCGTCGACATCGCCTTCCTTTTCTTCTTCGTCGCGATCATCGCGCTGCTGGGCGGCTGGCTGGCGGTCGTGCCGGTCGTGATGATGGGCATCATGGCGACCGCGGGCTTCTTCCTGCAACGCTCCATGGCGCGCCTGTCGCGCGACGCGCAGGCCGACGCCAGCCTGCAGAGCGCGTCCCTCGTCGAAGCGATCGGCGGCATCGAGACGCTGAAGGCCTGCCGCGCCGAAGGGCGGATGCTGGAACGCTGGCGCCGCTATGCGCGGATGAGCGCGGCGACGCAGGAAAAGCTGCGGCGGCTCTCCTCCACCAGCGTCACGCTCGCTTCGCTGTGCCAGCAGGTGACGAGCATCGCGTTGGTCATCGGCGGCTTCTACATGTTCGCGGCCGGCGAAATCTCGATGGGCGCGATCATCGCAATCGTCATGCTGGCCGGACGCTCGCTCGCGCCGGTGGGACAGCTTGCCTTCGTGATCGTGCGGGCGCGCCAGGCGATGACGACGCTGGGCAGCCTGCAGACGCTGATCGACCAGCCCGACGAACGGCTGGACGGCGCGCGGGGCATCATCCCCAGGATCCGCAAGGGCGCCATCGTCGCCAAGGATCTGGAATTCGCCTATCCGGGTGCCAGCCAGCCCAGCCTGCGCGGCGTCAACCTGCGCGTCGAACCGGGCGAGCGGATCGGCATCATCGGCCGGGTGGCGTCGGGCAAGTCGACGCTGGGTCGGGTGATCTGCGGCCTCTATCCGCCGGCGGGCGGCGTGCTCAACGTCGATGATATCGACAGCCGCCAATATCATCCGCATGAGCTGCGCGCCGCCTTCCGCTATGTCGGGCAGGATGCCGAACTGTTCAGCGGATCGGTGCGCGAGAATCTGCTGCTGGGCGCACGCGAGGCCGATGACGAGAAGCTGCTGGAAGCGCTGCGGCGGTCCGGAGCGTCGCGCTTCTTCGGGCGCGATGCGGCGGGTTTCGACCTGCATATCGGCGAGCGCGGCAACCGCCTGTCGGGCGGGCAGCGCAGCTTCCTGGTGCTGGCGCGCGCGCTGGTCGAGCCGGCGAAGCTGCTCTTCCTCGACGAGCCGACCGGCGCGATGGACAATCAGACCGAAAATCTCTTCATCGACCATCTGGAAAAGGCGCTGGAGCCGGAGCAGACGCTGATCGTGTCGACGCACCGCCACGCGCTGCTGCGGATCGTCGATCGGTTGATCGTGATCGACCAGGGCGTGGTGCTGGCCGATGGGCCGAGGGACGAGATTATCGGGCAGCTTCAGCGGGGGACGGGGCTGTGAGTGCTGCCGGGCCGCTCCCTGTGGGGACTCGTGCTCCTGCCTTCGCAGGAGCACGGCTTTCTTCGGTGATCGGGCTGGCGGCCATCGCGGCCGTAGCCCTCGGCGTCGCCACCCTCTGGCACCATGATCAACCCCGCCCCGCCATGCAGGCGAAGATCGTCGAGGCAGCGCCCGCCATCCCGCGCCAATATCTCGCGCTCGTCCAGATGACCGAGCAGGCGCCCCCGGCCATCGAAGGCGACCAGGCGCGCGAGGAGAATCATCGGCTGGGCTTCACCGCCGATGCGCTCGCGCCGGCCAAGCCGTTCCGCGCGCTGATCGGTGCGGGGGAGGATCATGACCGGGCGCTCCAGTGCCTGACGCAGGCGGTCTATTATGAAGCCG
>DATEJA010000110.1:0-6242 GCA_035278405.1 Sphingobium sp.
ACTGGTCGCCGCGCAGGAAAACCGCACCCCGGGCAAGGCGCAGATCGTCATCCAGGTTCCCGAGCGCCTGGGCGGCAAGGTGATCGAGGCGAAGAATATCAGCAAGGCCTATGGCGACAAGCTGCTGTTCGAGGATCTGTCGTTCATGCTCCCGCCGGGCGGCATCGTCGGCGTGATCGGCCCGAATGGCGCGGGCAAGTCGACTTTGTTCAAGATCATCACCGGCCAGGAACAGCCCGATTCGGGGGAGATCGACATCGGTTCGACGGTGCGTCTGGGCTATGTCGACCAGAGCCGCGATCATCTCGACCCGTCGAAGAATGTCTGGGAGGAAGTGTCCGACGGGCTCGACTATGTGAAGGTCAACGGGCACGACATGTCGACGCGTGCCTATGTCGGCGCCTTCAACTTCAAGGGGCAGGACCAGCAGAAGAATGTCGGCAAGCTGTCGGGCGGTGAGCGCAACCGCGTCCACATCGCCAAGATGCTGAAGAAGGGCGGCAACGTGCTGCTGCTCGACGAACCGACCAACGACCTTGACGTGGAAACGCTGGCAGCGCTGGAAGAAGCGATCGAGAATTTCGCGGGCTGCGCCGTGGTCATCAGCCACGACCGCTTCTTCCTCGATCGCCTGGCCACGCATATCCTCGCCTTCGAAGGCGACAGCCATGTCGAATGGTTCGAAGGCAATTTCGAAATGTATGAGGAAGACAAGCGCCGCCGCCTGGGTGACGCGGCCGATCGGCCGACGCGGCTTGCCTACAAGAAGCTGACGCGCTGAACGATACCGCATCGCGGCCGCGATAACGGATTGCAAAGACTGCAACCTGGCTGTGTCTTTCGCACTTGCGAAAAGATCGGCCTGAACGCACATAGGGGAGGCCTTTCAGGCATCCTCTCCTAAAACTTTCAGGCCGGCCCTTTCTGGGTCGGCCCTTTTTTTGTGCGATGGCTTTACCGGCCGAGGGCAAGCGGGCTGGAGCGCGCCGTCACGCCGGCTGGACGAAGCTGTCCATCACGCGTTTGCGCCCAGCCGTTTCGAAGTCGATTTCCAGCTTGTTGCCTTCAATCTCCGCGACGGTGCCATATCCGAATTTCTGGTGGAAGACGCGCAGGCCCACGCTCATGTCGTCCCGGCCCTTGTTGCCCAGCGACACGGCGGAGGCGCGAGCTTCGACGATGCGGACAGGTTCGCGGGTGAATTGGCCGCTTTGCTGGGCGCGTTGCCAACCGGGGCCCCGGCCGCTGCCGCGCTGGACATTGGCGAACGGGTCGGCCCGTTCCGACCAGTTGGCCCGCCAAAGCGAGGCGCCGCCGGCCATGCTGCTTTCCTCCTCCACATGCTCGGGCGGCAGTTCGCCCACGAAGCGAGAGGGGATGGAACTGGTCCATTGGCCGTAGATGCGGCGGTTGGCGGCATGAAGGATGAGGCACAGCTTGCGCGCCCGCGTGATCGCGACATAGGCGAGGCGGCGTTCTTCCTCCAGGGAGTTGAGTCCGCCTTCGTCAAGCGCGCGCTGGGAGGGGAAGATGCCTTCTTCCCATCCGGCGAGGAAGACCGTGTCGAACTCCAGCCCCTTGGCGGCGTGAATGGTCATGATCGTGACCTTGCGCTCATCCTGCTGGGCTTCGTTGTCCATGACCAGCGACACATGTTCGAGGAAGGCGCCCAGCGTCTCATATTCTTCCATGGCGCGGGTGAGTTCGTTGAGATTTTCCAGCCGTCCCGCGCTTTCGGCGGTGCGTTCGGCCTGAAGCATGGCGGTATAGCCGCTTTCGTCCAATATCTGCCGGGCGAGTTCCGCGTGGGGGAGTTGCGCCGCCCGGTCGCGCCAGCGGGCGAGGTCGCCGATGAAGGCGCCCAGGGACCGCCGCGCCTGTGGAGTCATCTCGTCCGTGTCGAGGATGCGCGCAGCCGCGAGCGCCAGCGGGATGCCTTCGGCACGGGCGAGGCGGTGCAGCTTTTCGACCGCCTTGTCGCCGAGGCCGCGCTTGGGGACGTTGACGATCCGTTCGAAGGCGAGGTCGTCGGCAGGCTGGTTGACGAGGCGAAGATAGGCCAGCGCGTCGCGGATTTCGGCGCGTTCGTAGAAACGGAAGCCGCCCACGATGCGATATGGCATGCCGATCTGGATGAAGCGGTCTTCGAATTCGCGGGTCTGGTGCTGGGCGCGCACGAGAATGGCGACCTCGTCCAGCGACTGGCCGGCGCGCTCGATGGCCTCGATCTCGTCGCCGACCCGGCGCGCTTCCTCCGGCCCGTCCCAGACCCCGATGATGCGGACCTTTTCGCCCACATCGATGTCGGTCCAGAGCGTCTTGCCCAGGCGATTGCCATTTTCCGCAATGACTCCCGAGGCGGCCCCGAGGATATGCGGGGTCGAGCGGTAATTCTGTTCCAGGCGGACGATCTTCGCGCCCGGGAAATCTTTCTCGAACCGCAGGATATTGGCGACTTCCGCGCCGCGCCATGAATAGATGGACTGGTCGTCGTCGCCCACGCAGCAGATATTCTTGCGCGTCTGGGCGAGCAGGCGCAGCCAGAGATATTGGCTGGAGTTGGTGTCCTGATATTCGTCGACCATGATGTAGCGGAACCGCTGCTGATAGCTTTCCAGCACGTCGCGATGGCGCTTCAGGATGGTGAGAACGTGCAGCAGCAGGTCTCCGAAATCGCAGGCGTTCACGTCGCGCAGACGGGCCTGGTAAGCGGCGTAGAGCTTTTGTCCTCGGCCATTGGCATAGGCTTCGCTGTCGCCTGCGCCGATCTCCTCCGGTGTGAGGCCCTTGTTCTTCCACTGGTCGATCAGGCCGCCCAACTGGCGCGCGGGCCAGCGCTTTTCGTCGATCCCTTCGGCCTGGATCAGCTGTTTCATGAGGCGAAGCTGATCGTCCGTGTCGAGGATGGTGAAATTGGATTGCAGCCCGACCAGTTCGGCGTGACGACGCAGCATCTTGGCCGCGATGGCGTGGAAGGTGCCAAGCCAGGGCATGCCTTCCACCGCAGGGCCGATCATGCGGCCGACACGCTCGCGCATCTCGCGCGCGGCCTTGTTGGTGAAGGTGACGGCGAGGATTTCGGACGGATAGGCGCGCCGCGTGGCGATGAGATGCGCCAGGCGGGCGGTCAGCGCCGCGGTCTTGCCGGTCCCCGCGCCGGCCAACACCAGCACCGGACCTTCGGTGGTGAGGACGGCTTCGCGCTGGGGTTCATTCAAACCCTGAAGATAGGCGGGATCGTCGGGCGAGGGAGCGGGCAGGGTCATGGCCTACAACTAGGGAGCGCAGGGGACGGGAGCAAGGCTGCTACAGTCTTCGAATAAGCGGCGATGTATGAGAACAAAAGGCGAATATTGCAAGGGGTAAGCGAGGTGCGAATGTCTGGGCTCGGGCGTTCGTCGTTGGGCCGCCCTCAGCGGGTTGAGAAAGCATGCGGTCTTTCATCTTGCGGCAGGTTCGCCACGGTTCGTCGAGCAGATTGGAACGCCTGCGTCACTGATCCGGTTCTTCCCCAGCCCAAGCGGGCTGAAGGGGCGAGGAACGAGGAAAGGACGATCCCGATGAAATCGATCATGCTTGCAGGTGCCGCCATGCTGGCTTTCACCACGGGCGTTGCCGGCATTGCGATTGCTCAGGACGCGCCGGCGACCATGTCTCAACCGCCAGCGGCCGACAATCCACCCCCGGGTGCCGATCCCAATGCGGGCCAGCCGACCGGCGCCGTTCCGGCCGATCCGGGCATGGCGCCCGCGCCAGCGGGAGTTCCCAAGGATGCCGCCGCGCCTGTCGGCAGTTCGGCCAATCCGGTGACGGTTGGCGGCAACATGACGCCTCCGCCGGCCGAGGCCAAACACTACCCGCTCTGCAGCAGGACGGTGCAGGACAGCTGCATCAATCCGGGCGAGGCCGGAGGGATGCGGAAGACGATGCACCGACGCCATCATCGTCGTTGACCTGAAAGGCAGGGCTGGGCAGCGCGGCGATCAGCGCCGCGAGCCCTGCCTTGTCGCGCGCCGCGTCGGCCAGGCTGTGCTGGTCGAGTACGGCGAGAAAGGCGGCGATGGCTGCCTTCAATATTCCCGAAAGACCACAAGCCGGGCGCAGGAGGCAACTGCCGCAGTCGGCGAGGTTCATGTCGGGTTCGGTATGGCGGATGACCGCCCCGACCGAAATCTGGTCCGGCGAGCGGGCGAGGCTGAAGCCGCCATTGCGGCCGCGCTGGGTGTCGAGAAAACCGCCTTGGCCCAGTTGATGGACCACTTTCATCAGATGATTGCGCGACAGGTCGTAGGCGTCCGCGATCTCGCCGATGGTCGCCCGATTGGTGGGCGAGACCGCGAGATGGATGAGGACGCGCAGGGCGTAGTCGGTGTGGCGGGTCAATTGCATGAAGAAAGTCGTTAATTGCCAGCGTTCTGAGATTCAAACATGTAACCTATTTACATGTTTAAACATGCATTGTAAATGCACCTTCATCGAGTCTCCAGCCAAGAGGGGTGCATCCTATGAACCAGCTTACCGCCGACACCATCGCCATCATCAAGGCCACCGCGCCCGCGTTGCGCCAGCATGGCGTGGCCATCACCACGGCCATGTACAAGCGCCTGTTCGAGGACGCGTCGATCAAGGACATGTTCGACCAGGCCGCGCAGGAAAGCGGTGAGCAGCCCAAGCGACTGGCGGCGGCGATCCTGAGCTATGCCGAGAATATCGACAAGCTGCAGGCGCTGGGCGGCGCGGTCGAGCGCATGGTGCAGCGCCATGTCGAAACCGGCGTGAAGCCGGAACATTATCCCAAGGTGGCCGAGGCGCTGCTGCCCGCGATCCGCGAGGTGCTGGGCGCAGAAGTCGCGACCGACGCGGTGCTGGAAGCCTGGGGGAAGGCTTATTGGTTCCTGGCCGATATCCTGATCGGGAAGGAAGCGCAGGCTTATGAGGATGCCGAGGCGGCTTGAGGGCAGGTTTAGCCAGGAGCCGACGTTCCATACATCGTCATCCCAGCGCAGGCTGGGATCTCGGGAGGCCAGGTTGGGGCCTATCGCCTGAGATGCCAGCCTTGGCTGGCATGGCGAGCTTAATTATGTCGGCTCCCCACTTCCAATAGACGTGGCTACGTCACCCCTCGCTTCGCAGCAGCGTCAGTCGTGCCTTGCCGACGTCGCGGACGGCGTCGATGGTGAAGCCCTTCACGTCCACATCCTCGCGGCGGTCGGTTTCGATGCTGATCCAGGTGGCGGGGCTGGTCCAGCCGAGGCGGCCGAGCTTGTCGAGCGCCACCGCGCCCGCGCCGGTCTGATAGGGCGGGTCCATGAAGATGAGGTCGAGCGGCTTGGGGGCCGGGCCGAGCGAGAGGACGCTGGCCTGGCGAATGTCGGGGCGAAGGCCGAGCTTGTCGCCATTGGCGCGGATGATGTCGATGGCGGCGCGGTCCTGCTCCACGAACAGGCAACTGGCGGCGCCGCGTGACAGCGCTTCAAAGCCGAGCGCGCCCGAGCCCGCGAAGAAGTCGCCCACCGCGAGCCCCTCGAACGAGCCGATGCGGCTCAGCAGCATGGAAAAGAGTGTTTCGCGCGTGCGGTCCGCCGTGGGACGGGTGGCGTCGCCCTTGGGGGCGAGGAGGGGGCGGCCTCTCCATTGGCCAGCGATGATTCTCATGGGGCGTGCGTCCGGAAGAAGAAAGGCCTTCGACAAGCTCGGGCCGAAGGGGGTGCTATTTCGTCGCTTTCAGACTTTTGCGAAAGACGATGAGGTCATGCTGGCGCACTTCCTCGACCGCGCCGGAGGCAAGCTCGCCGAGATGGAAGGGGCCGTAGCTCGTGCGGATGAGGCGGCTGACCTGGAGGCCGAGATGCTCCAGCACGCGGCGGACTTCGCGATTCTTGCCCTCGGTCAGGGTCATTTCGATCCACTGGTTGCGGCCGGTGCGACGTTCCAGATTGGCTTCGATCCGGCCGTAGCGGATGCCGTCTATCTCCAGCCCGTCGAACAGATCTTCCAGTTGCGCCTGGCTGATGTCGCCGAAGGCGCGGGCGCGATAGGTGCGCGGCACGCCGGTCGCGGGCAGTTCCATCTGCCGTTTGAATTCGCCATCGGTAGTGAGAAGCAGCAGACCCTCGGTCGTCATGTCGAGCCGGCCGATCGGCATGACACGGGGCAGGTCGGCGGGCAGCCGGTCATAGATGGTGGGACGCCCTCGCGGATCCCGTTCCGTGGTAAGATAGCCCGAAGGCTTGTGGAACAGG
>DATEJA010000111.1:0-2454 GCA_035278405.1 Sphingobium sp.
GATGGCAAATGCCCGCTGCGGATTACGGCTGGCGATCCGCAGCCGCGCCCCGCGTGACAGCAGTTCTTGCGCCAGATGTTTGCCCAAAAAACCGCTTCCGCCAAGAACGGTGATGATCTTGCCTGAAAGGGAATCGGTGGAGCTTTGGCTCATGGTCAGCTTATGTCCTTCCGTCAGCGGCCCGCGCCGGGCCTGTCCGCGTCGCGGCACATGATGGCCGCCCCTGCCACAAGGGCGCAAACGGGGCAACCGCGCAGTCATTCCCGCACAAACTCGAGAAATTGTTGCCGCCGCCCTGGTTGACAACCCTGTACCGCCTGCGTAGAGGCGCGCTCCTACCTAGCGGGGATCGCGATCCGGCACCCCGCCCGTGCCCAGATGGCGGAATTGGTAGACGCACCGTCTTCAGGTGGCGGCGCTCGAAAGGGCGTGGAGGTTCGAGTCCTCTTCTGGGCACCATTTGTTCTTCCGGGGACATCCGAGAACGTCCGAAAAGTGGCTGATTTCAGCCACTTTTTGTGCTAAGATCGTCCGGTCAAATCCGGGCTGATCCGGCACCAATCGGGAACAAATATGGTATCCTGCATGGTATCGAAGGCCCCTTATGGACGGGCCGATACCATGGGAAAACTCTACGCGACGACCGTTACGAGCGCCAGACCGAGGGAGCGCGAATACAAGCTCACCGACGGTGCCGGCCTCTATCTCCTCGTCAAGCCGAACGGCCGGAAGCTCTGGCGGCTGAACTATGCCTATCTCGGCAAGCAGCGCACACTCTCCTTCGGCGCCTGGCCCGATGTCGGCCTTGGCGACGCGCGCGAGCGGCGCGACGAAGCGCGCAAGATGATCGCGGCCGGCCTCGATCCCTCGCACGAGGCCAAGCTCGCCGTCGCCCGCGAAATGTTGTTCGAGGAGAACAGCTTCAAGCTGGTCGCCGAGGAATGGGTCGCCAAGCAGGAACGCGAAGGGATGGCCGAGGTCACGCTCAGCAAGATTCGCTGGCTGCTCGACAAGGCCTATCCCAGGATCGGTAATCGCCCCGTCGCCAAGATCACCGCGCAGGAGGTGCTTGTTGTCCTCCGGTTCGATAGAGGCCACCGGCTGGTACGAAAGCGCGCGGCGCAGGCGCAGCGTGCTCGGTCGCGTGTTCCGCTACGCCATCGCGACCACGCGGGCCGAAACCGATCCGGCGCGCGACCTGCGCGGCGCGCTCATCGTGCCCAAGGCCAAGCATCTCGCCGCCATCACCACTGACAAGGGCGCGGGCGAACTCATGCGCGCGATCGAAGGCTATACCGGCCATGCCATCACCCTCTTCGGGCTCAGGCTGTCGGCACATCTGTTCGTGCGCCCCGGCGAATTGCGCCAGGCCGAGTGGAGCGAGTTCGACTTCGACCGTTCGGTCTGGAACATCCCCGAGCAGAAGATGAAGATGCAGCGGCCACACCGCGTGCCGCTGTCCACGCAGGTGAGCAAGCTCTTCGAGCAGCTCTGGGAGCTGACGGGTACGGGAAAATATTGCTTTCCTTCCTTCCGCTCTCCGCGTCGCCCGATGTCCGAGAATACCGTCAACGCGGCCCTTCGGGCGCTCGGCTTCGGCCAGGAGGAAATGACGGCGCACGGCTTCGGGCCATGGCGGCGACGTTGCTCAACGAAACGGGCAAGTTCAATCCCGACGCCATCGAACGCCAGCTCGCCCATATGGAGACCAACGCCATCCGGCGCGCCTACACCCGCGGCGAATATTGGGACGAGCGTGTGCGCATGATGCAACACTGGTCCGATCATCTCGACCAGTTGCGCGACGGTGCCAAGGTGCTGAAGCCTAACTTCGCGCGCGGCTGACAGGGCGGGACATCCGATCATCGATCACGGTAGGTCCAGTTTGTCACATCGGCGATCGTATCGAACACATCCAGCGGATCGGATGCGAACGGATCATGTTGGCTCGCCCGCGCCTCCGCCCAATCCAGCCATTCGGACACTGGCTGGTCGTCGATGATGACGGTCGGATCCGGAATCGCGGCGCGAAGCGCGGCGACGAAGCCGCGGGCAAGCTCGGCATCGCGCCACCGGCCGGCATGTTCGAGCAGACACCGAAAGCGGTTCTCGTCGAGCTTGCGTTGCTGTTCCAGTTCGTAACGCCGCTGCGCCTCGATCCGCCGCCGTTCCTCCGCTTTCTCGCGCTGCTCCCGCTCGACCGCCATCAGCGGAAAGGCTGCCAGCAGCGTCGCAAGAATGTCGCCGGCCATTGTTTCGACCGTGCCCTTGCGACCGTCCTGCCAGTTGCGCCGCAAACCGCCGGGCAGCCAGCCTTTCACCTCGAATATGAGGATGTCGGTTTCCGCGAGCTCGAGCTTATGGTCTCTGTCACGATAGGAATGCCAATCCCGCTCATCGGCGGTGAGCGGTCGCCGGACCTGCTGCAGCTTCGTCCTGAGCTGAAACTCGATC
>DATEJA010000112.1:0-2616 GCA_035278405.1 Sphingobium sp.
ATGGGCGTTGACCATATATTCGACGCTGTCGGCGATCAGGTCGCGGCTGGGCAGCGAATAGAGCATGCCGCCATGGCCCATGGCGATGCCGTCATCGACCGCGATGGTGTTGAATTCCTTGGCGACGCCGCCGGCCGCCTCAATCTCGCGCGCGACCAGCTGGCCCAGGTCCTTGAGATGGACGTGGCCGGGCACGAACTGGGTGAAGCTGTTGGCGATCGCGACGATGGGCTTGCCGAAATCCTCATCCTTCATTCCCGTTGCGCGCCAAAGGCCACGGGCGCCGGCCATGTTGCGGCCATGGGTGCTGGTGCGGGAGCGATAGGCAGGCATGATGGACCTTTCAGATTTCAATCGCCGTCCCTCTATTCCACTGCCGATCGATTGTGAAATATATTAATGTATCCATATTAGGTCGCAGGGAATCATTATGGACGTGCGTCAACTCAGGCAGTTCGCGGCGGTCGCCGACACGCTGCATTTCGGGCGGGCGGCCGAACGGCTGGGCATGACCCAACCGCCGCTCAGCCAGTCGATCCTGGCCCTGGAGCGGGAATTGGGCGCGACGCTTTTCGCACGGACCAAGCGGAGCGTCGCGCTGACCGCCTTTGGCGAACAATGGCTGGAGGAGGTGCGGCGCGGTCTGGAAAGGCTGGATGCGCTGCCCGAGATCGCGGCCCGGCTGCGGACTGGGATGGCCGGGCATCTCGCCTTGTCCTTCGTCAGCACCGCCGACTATCACGTCCTCCCCGCGCTGGTCCGGGAATTCACCACCCGCTTTCCCGAGGTCGACCTGCGCTTGAGCGAGGCGACCAGCGATCTTCAGATCCCCGCGCTCCTGGAACGTCGAACCCATGCGGGCATCATCATCCCGCCGGCGGCCGGACTGCCGCCGGAGCTTGGCTGCCTGCCGCTTGTCAGCGAACCGCTGGTCGTCGCTGTCCCGGAATCATGGATTGGTCAGGGACGCATGGAGGCTGTCGGCGACCGCCTGACCGCCCAGGCCATAGCGGACCTGCCGCTGATCCTGTTTCCCAAGGCGGCGGCGCCCGCCTTTCACGATCTGGTGACAGGCTATTTCGCTCTCAAGGGCGGGTCGGCGCGGATCGGGCAGCAAGCGATCCAGATGCAGACGATCATCAGCCTTGTTTCGGCGGGGCTGGGGATAGCGCTGGTTCCCGCGTCGCTGCGCAAGATGGCGAGGGAGGGGGTCAGCTATCTCGATCTGGAGGATGCGCCCTTCCTGGCTACGAGCCTTGTCTGGCGAGAGGATGACCATACGCCCACCTTGCGGCATTTCATCGAGATCGCCCGTGGGGCCGCCGAATTGCCGTCGGCGATCGATGCCGGCTGGTTGGCGGGGAACGGTCCGCGAAACCCGTGAGCCGACCTTGGTTGACTTCTTCCAAGGAAGACTAATATAGGTTCGGGATTGCGGCGCCTGGATGGGATGATCGCGCCCGGCGGAGACGCTCGGCCCGGGATGAGCAGAACAAGCGAAGTGAAGGGACTTGTCCAATGTCTGGACGTGTGGTGACGAATGTGGAACGCGCGCCGATGGAAGTCGTCGACGGACTTGCGCGTTGCGGGGTCGCGACCGTGCATGAGGCGCAGGGGCGGACGGGTCTGCTGGCAGCTTATATGCGCCCCATTTATGCGGGCGCGCGCATCGCCGGGTCGGCGGTCACCATTTCGGCGCCCCCCGGCGACAACTGGATGGTGCATGTCGCGATCGAGCAGTTGAAAGACGGCGATGTGCTGCTGCTGGCGCCGACCAGTCCCTGCTCCGACGGCTATTTTGGCGACTTGCTGGCGACCTCCGCCCAGGCGCGCGGCTGTCGCGGGCTGATCATCGACGCGGGCGTTCGCGACGTGCGCGATCTCACGCGCATGAACTTCCCGGTCTGGTCGAAGGCGGTTCATGCGCAGGGGACGGTCAAGAACACATTGGGGTCGGTCAATGTCCCGGTGGTCTGCGCCGGTGCGCTGGTCCATCCCGGCGACGTGGTGATCGCCGACGATGACGGCGTGTGCGTCGTGCGTCGCGGCGATGCCGCCGCCGTGCTGAAGGTGGCGCAGGACCGGGAGGCGAATGAGGAGGTCAAGCGCCAGCGCCTCGCCGCTGGCGAACTCGGCCTCGACATCTACGATATGCGCCCGCGACTCGCGGAAATGGAATTGCGCTACGAGTGACGCGCGGGTCCGAACCGAAGGATGGGCCAGAGGGATGTCCTTGATCGCTGAGGATCACGGTCTGGCTGTTCGGCCCATTGCCAAGCAGTTCGAACGACCCATGGCCCAGATGAATGATCCTGCTGTCGTGAACGCCCCCCGCCGACCGCGCCCTGATCGGGCCTCCATTCGCGATGATATTGCCGGTCGACGCGCGGCGCTGAAGTCCAGACGGCGCCAGGCCATCGTCGCGGCGGCGCGGCAGTCCTTCCTGCAAGACGGTTATGCGGCCACGACGATGTCCAGCCTGTCGAAGGCGATCGGCGGATCGAAATCCACATTATGGGTCTACTTCCCCTCCAAGGAGGCGCTCTTTGCTGCGGTCGTCGAAGACCTGACCATCGGCTTCCGCCAGCAACTGGAAAGCGGATTGGACACGGGAGG
>DATEJA010000113.1:0-8039 GCA_035278405.1 Sphingobium sp.
GGCGGCGGCCGTCACGTAAAGTTCGGGCCGCAGCAGGATGGAGGGTTCATGCGCCAGCAAATCGCGCATGATGCCGCCGACGCAGCCGGTCACCACGCCCATCACCGCCGCGACGAAGGGTGGGATGCCGTAGCTGAGCGCCTTGGCCGCGCCAAAGGCGGCGAAGGCGGCCAACCCTACCGCGTCCAGCCAGTCGAGCGCATGATCGCTCCACCAGCGCCGGGGCGTGAACCAGACCAGCAGCGCGGCGATCATGCAGGTGATGGCGGGGACGGCATCATGCACCCAGAAGACCGGCGCCCCGATCAGCAGGTCGCGCACGGTGCCGCCGCCCACCCCGGTCACCAGCGCGAAAAAGGCAAAGGTGATGAGCGTCTGACGCAAACGCGCGGCAGCCAGCGCGCCTGAAGCGGCGAAGACGAAGGTGCCGACGATGCCAAGCGTTTCCAGCACGGGCCCGATCGGCACGGGCAAGGTCGAGGCGGAGGAAAGCAAAGGCAAGCGCGCTGATCCCAACGAAAGATCGCTGCGGATGCAGCATCGCGCGGGAGCTTAGCGAGCTTGCGACGCCCATGTCGAGCAGGAGCGAGGAGCCCTATGCCGGGACGGCTTCATACGCCCCTTACACTCTGCACCTCTGCGCGAAAAAACCAAATGCGCGCAGAGGCGCAGGAGAACGCAGAAGAAGAGGAGCACGCTCTTTCTTCCTCCGCGTCTCCGCGTCTTCGCGTGGGAAACTTTCGGTTCACGCGGAGGCGCGGAGACGCGGAAATCATGCGGGGTGGGGCCGTGCTGCTGCACGGCCCTTTTCCCATGCCGCTGCCGATTTACTCCGCTGCGCGGCGGTGGGCTTACTTCGCCAGTTCGGCCTCGATCGCCGAGACCAGCGCCGGATCGTCGGGGTTGGTCGCGGGCGCGAAGCGGGCGGCAACCTTGCCGTCCTTGCCGATCAGGAATTTTTCGAAATTCCACAGCACTTCGGGCTCTTCGGTCGGCGTCATGCCATAGCCCTTCAGCCGCTCGCGAAAGGCTTCGCCCTCGCCTTGCGCCTGGGGCTGCGCGCTGGTCAGCGCGGCGTAGAGCGGATGCTTGTCCGGCCCGGTGACGACGATCTTTTCGAACATCGGGAAATCGACGCCGAAATTGGTGGTGCAGAAGCTGGCGATCTCGTCATTGCTGCCCGGTTCCTGCGCGCCGAAATCATTGGCGGGGAAGCCGGCGACAACCAGGCCCTGGTCCTTATAGTCGCTGTAGAGCTTTTCCAGCCCTTCATATTGCGGGGTCAGGCCGCATTTGGAGGCGACGTTGACCGCCAGCACCACCTTGCCGGCATAATCGGCCAGGCTGGCATCGGCACCCTTGATGGTCTTCAATGGAATTTGCTGGATGTCGCTCATGATCAACTCCTTGGAACAAGATGAGGTCGGCGCGGACCTTGCCATCATATCGCCGCGCCGAAAAGCCTGCCCGCGCCGGCCGTGGCCACCATGGCCAGCACGCCCCAGAAGACGACGCGCGATACCGAACGCAGCTGCTTTCCGCCGCCCAGCCGCGCCCCGACATAGCCGAGAGCGGCCAGGCAGATCAGCGAGGTGAAGACCACGACCAGCAGGATGTGCGGGCGCGGCGTGGCCAGGACGGTGAGCACAGGGGCGAGAGCGCCCACCGCGAAGGTCGCCGCCGAGGTGAGCGCGGCCTGGATCGGCCGGGCGGTGCTGATGTGCGAAATGCCCAGTTCGTCGCGGGCATGCGCCCCCAGCGCATCGGCGGCCATCAACTCCCGCGCGACCTGGCTCGCCAGATCGACGGACAATCCCCGCCCGACATAGATGTCGCGCAGTTCGCGCCATTCCTCGTCGGGCTGCTGCGCGATCGCCTTTTTTTCCTTGGCAAGGTCGGCGCGTTCGGTGTCGGACTGCGCGCTGACCGAGACATATTCGCCCGCCGCCATCGACATGGCGCCGGCGACGAGCGCGGCTATGCCCGACAGCAGGATCGCGTCGCGCGAGGCGCCCGAGGCGGCGATGCCGGTCAGCAGGCTGGCGGTCGACACGATGCCGTCATTGGCGCCGAGCACCGCCGCGCGCAGCCAGCCGACGCGGTTGACATAATGGACGGCATGATGGCCATCGATAAAGTCGTCGTCCCTCATCGCGGCAGACTGTTCCATGCGCCTGTTCCCCTGTTGGCGGAGCTAGCCTGCCAGACCTTCGGCCTTTTCCGCAAGCTCAAGCCAGCGTTCCTCGGCTGCGTCCTTGTCGGCGCGGGCCTTTTCGATGGCCTTGGTAAGCGCGTCGAACTTCTTGGGGTCGCGGCTGTAGAGGGCAGGATCGGCGAGCGCTTCCTCGTCCCGCGCGATGGCGGCCTCGATCTCCTCGATCCGCTGGGGCAGCAGGTCGAAGTCGCGCTGATCCTTGTAGCTGAGCTTGGTCGACACGCTTTTGGGCGGCGGCGGGGCGGCGTTCTTCTTCTCCGGCCTGGGCGCCGCCTTGGGCTGGCGCTTGGCGACCCAGTCGGCATAGCCGCCGACGATCACGTCGATCGTGCCCGAGCCGTCGAGGCCGAGCGTCACCGTTACCGTGCGGTCGAGAAAGTCGCGGTCGTGGCTGACGATGAGGACGGTGCCATCATAGTCGGCGATCACTTCCTGCAGCAGGTCGAGCGTTTCGAGGTCGAGATCGTTGGTCGGTTCGTCCAGCACCAGCAGGTTCGATTCGCGGGCGAATTCGCGGGCGAAGAGCAGGCGGGACCGCTCGCCGCCCGACAGCGTGCCCACCCTCGCCTCGGCCAGCGAGGGGTCGAACAGGAATTCCTTCAGATAGCCGTGGACATGCTTGCGGACGCCGCGCACGTCGATCCAGTCGCCGCCGTCGGCCAGCACGTCGCGCACCTGCCTGTCGGGCTGCATCAGGCTGCGCTGCTGGTCGATGAAGATCATGTCGAGCGACTTGGCCTGTTTGACCTGGCCGGAATCGGGCGCGAGTTCGCCGGTGAGCAGCTTGAGCAACGTCGTCTTGCCTGCGCCATTGCCGCCGACGATGCCGATGCGGTCGCCGCGCTGGATGCGGAGGGAGAAGTCCTTGATGACGGTGCGGTCGCCGAACTGCTTGCTCACATGTTCGGCGGTGATGACGCTCTTCGTCTTGCTGTCGTCGGCGGCGACGGCGATCTTCGCGACGCCCTGTGGTCCCACCATCGCGGCGCGCTGGGCGCGCATTTCCCAGAGCTTCGCGAGGCGGCCCTGGTTGCGCTTGCGCCGGGCGGTAACGCCGCGTTCGAGCCAGTGCGCCTCGATCTTGAGCTTGGCGTCGAGCTTTTCGGCGGCGCGGGATTCCTCGGCATAGACCGCCTCCATCCAGTCCTCGAACCCGCCGAAACCGATCTCGTTGCGGCGGATCGCGCCCCGGTCGAGCCACAACGTCTGGCGGGTCAGACGGGTGAGGAAGGCGCGGTCGTGGCTGATGACGATGAAAGCGCCGGCAAAGCGGCCAAGCCAGCCTTCGAGCCAGTCGATCGCGTCGATGTCGAGATGGTTGGTCGGCTCGTCCAGCAGCAAGAGGTCGGGTTCGCTCGCCAGGGCGCGGGCAATGGCGGCGCGGCGGCGCTCGCCCCCAGACGCGGTCGCCGCCTCGCGGTTGAGGTCGGTGCCGAGCTGGCTGGCGATGGCTTCGACCTCATGGGCGGGCGGGGCGAACTGGCCGGCGAGCGCGAAGTCGCGCAGCGTCGCGAAGCCGCTGACGTCCGGGTCCTGCTCCAGCATGATGACGCGCGCGCCAGGGCGGACCGAGCGGTTGCCCTCGTCCGGTTCGATCTGGCCGGCGATGAGCTTCAGGAGCGTCGTCTTGCCCGCGCCGTTGCGGCCGATCAGCGCCAGCCGATCCCGCTCGCCCACGAAGATGTCGAGGTTGCGGAACAGCCAGTGCGTGCCTTGCGAGAGGCCGAGATTTTCGAAGGAGAGGATGGGAGCCGCCATGGCCGTGCAGCTAGTGCTTCCGGCGGCTCGGGGCAAGTGGCGCGGGAACCTATCCTGTCTGGCGGCTTTCAGCGCATGTCAGCGTCCATTCATCGCAGCCGTTACAAAAGCCTCTCATCGCTTTTCAAGGAGATACACTCATGAAGTCCGCCCTCGCCCTGATGGCTCTCGGCGCTGCCGCCCTGCCCGCCGCCGCGATCGCGCAGACCAATGTCACGATCGCGGAGACGGCGCCGGTGGTGACGCTGAACGTCACCGAGACGGTGGAGGCGACTCCCGATCAGGCGACGGTGGGCACCGGCGTCCAGACCCGCGCGCCGACCGCCGCGCAGGCGATGCGCGATAATGCCGGCAAGATGGAGGCGCTGATCGCGGCACTCGCCAAGGCGGGCATCCCCAAGAAGGACATCCAGACGAGCGGCATCAACCTGTCGGCGCAATATGATTATAGCGACCGGCCGGGGCAGCCGGCGGGACCGCGCTTCATCGGCTATGAAGCGTCCAACCAGCTCAGCATCAAGCTGCGCGACATCAGGAAGGTGGGCACGCTGCTCGACACGATGGTCGAGGCGGGCGCGACCAATGTGAACGGCCCGAGCTTTTCGATCAGCGATCCCGAGCCGATGCTGGCCCAGGCCCGCGCGGCGGCGCTGAAGCGGGCGAAGGCGCAAGCGGACTTCTACGCGCGGGCGGCGGGCTATCGGTCGGCACGGCTCGTGTCGATCGCGGAAAGCAACAGCGGCGGCCAGCCGCCGATGCCGATGATGACGGCGCGGTTCAAGGACGCCGCCCAGGCCGCGACGCCGGTGGAGCCGGGTCAGGTCGGGTCCTCGGTGAACCTGACCGTGCAATATGCGCTGGAGCGATGAAAGAGGTCGCTTTCCGTGACATCTCCTTCTCCCCTTCAGGGGAGAGGGGAAAACCGTCCCATTCACCACCTGTTCAATGCTTCGGCGCTATGGCATGGCTTCATGAAGATGACGCATAGCAGCCTGATTGCCGGCCTTGGCGCCCTCGCCGCGATGCTGGTCGTGCCTGTCGCCGCCCATGCCGGGCAGCGCGGGGAGCAGGATGCCGCGCGCCGGGCGATGCTGGAGGGGGAAACCATGCCCTTCTCCCTCATCAAGCGGCGGGTCGATGCCGCGATGGGCGGCGCCACCTATCTCGGCGCCGAATTCAATCCCTCCTCCAACCGCTATCGCCTGAAATATGTGAAGGACGGCAAGGTCGTATGGGTTGATGCGGACGGGCGCACAGGTGATATAACCGGCTGGGCGCGCTGAACCGCGCCAGACAAGAACAACGGGAAAACGGGGCCATATGCGTCTGCTGATCGTCGAAGATGAACCGAGCCTCGGGCAACAGCTGCGGAACACGCTGGAAGGCGCGGGCTATGCCGTGGACCTGGCCGCCGATGGCGAGGACGGGCATTTCCTGGGCGCGACCGAAAGCTATGACGCGGTGGTGCTGGACTTGGGCCTGCCGACGATCGACGGGCTGACCGTACTCGACCGCTGGCGCAAGGAAGGGCGCGGCTTCCCGGTGCTGGTGCTGACCGCGCGCGACAGCTGGTCGGACAAGGTCGCGGGGCTGGACGCGGGCGCCGACGATTATCTGGCCAAGCCGTTCCAGAGCGAGGAACTGATCGCCCGCCTGCGCGCGCTGATCCGCCGCGCATCGGGCAATGCGTCGAGCGAACTGACCGCCGGCGACGTGCGGCTGGACACGCGATCGGGCAAGGTGACGCTGAAGGGCGAGCCGGTGAAGCTCACCGCGCAGGAATATAAGCTGCTGTCCTACCTGCTCCACCACAAGGGCAAGGTGGTGAGCCGCACGGAATTGATCGAACATATTTACGACCAGGATTTCGACCGCGATTCCAACACGATCGAAGTATTCGTGACGCGCATCCGCAAGAAATTGGGCGCGGATGTGATCACCACCATCCGGGGGCTGGGCTACAGCCTGGATGAGCCGGCTCATTGACCCTCCCTCACCCCTGTTCGGGCTGAGCCTGTCGAAGCCCTCCTCTTCGTTGGCAAAGGCAAGAAGAGCCCCTCGACAAGCTCAGGGCGAACGGGAAAAGAGGTTCCGCGCCTTTGACCGACACCATTAGCCCCTCCGTCCGTTCCACCGGATCCTTGAGCCGCCGCATGATCGGCATCGCGGCGCTGTGGATCAGCCTGCTGCTGCTGGGCGGCGGGCTGGCGCTCGACCGGGTGCTGTCGGATGCGGTGACGCGCAATTTCGACGACGGGCTCAACTATGTGCTGACCGCCATGATCGCTTCGGCCGAGATCGGGCCCGATGGCGAGGTGCTGTTCAACCGCCCGCTCGCCGACCAGCGGTTCCTGGAGCCCAATAGCGGCCTTTATTATCAGATCAGCGCCAAGGGGCATGAGGATTGGCGGTCGCGATCGCTCTGGGACCGGGCGCTGAAGGTCGTGCCCGATCATCAGGACCGCAACTTCCACGCCTATGACAGCAAGCAGTTTCCCGGCGAGGACCTGCGCATCATGGAGCGGACGATCATCCTGCCCGGATCCGACACGCGCTGGATGTTCATGGTGGCGGCGGCGCGCGCGGGGCTGGACGACCAGATAACCACGCTGCGCCGCACGCTGACGCAGAGTTTCGCGCTGCTGGCGCTTGGCCTGATAGTGCTAGCGACGCTGCAGACGCTCTACGGGCTGCGCCCCTTGCGCCGGGTGCGCAAGGAAATCGTGCGGATGCGCGCGGGGGAAAAGAACCGCATCACCGAACCGATGCCCGCCGAAGTCATATCGATGGTGGAGGAATTGAACGCCCTGCTCGCCCATAATGAACGACAGGCGGAGGAAGCGCGCACCCATGCCGGCAACCTGGCCCATGCGCTGAAGACCCCGCTGACGGTCATCATGAACGCCGCCACCGCCAAGGCGCCGGACCTGGGCGACACGGTGATCCGCGAGGCGACGACGATGCGGCGCCAGGTCGACCATCATCTGGCCCGCGCGCGCGCCGTGGGGCGGCGCGGCGCGGCGCAGAGCCGGGCCGAGGTGTGGCACAGCCTGGAAGCGGTCGAGCGCGCCGTGCAGCGCCTCTATCCCGAGGTACGCATCGACATGGACGGGGACAAGGGCGCCACCGTTCGCGTCGAACGGCAGGACCTGGACGAAATGCTCGGCAACCTGATCGAGAACTCGGCCAAATATGGCGGCGGCAGCGTGTTCGCGACGGTAGGTCGCAACGGCCGCTTCGTGGAAATTTTGGTAGAGGATGACGGCATGGGCATCCCCGAAGCCGAACGCACGCGCATCTTCGATCGTGGCGTCCGGCTGGATTCGGGCAAGCCGGGCACGGGCCTGGGCCTCGCCATCGTGCGCGATGTCGCCGAAATCTACGGCGGATCGGTGGCGATGGAGGAAAGCGAGGATCTGGGCGGAGTGCTGGTGCGGCTGCGCCTGCCGGCGGCCTGATGGCGCGGCTGCTCTACCTTGCCGGCGGCTATGGCGCGCTGGGGCTCGGTGCGCTCGGCCTGTTCCTGCCGCTGCTGCCGACGGTGCCCTTCATGATCCTGGCCGCCTTCTGCTTCGCCCGGTCGAGCCCGGCGCTCGAAGCGAGGCTGGTCGATCATCGACTGTTCGGACCGCATATCCGGCGCTGGCGCGAGCGGGGCGCGATCAGCCGGCGGGGGAAGAAAGCGGCGATCGTCGCCTTTGCCTTCAGCGCGCTGCTGGCGCTGCTTCTCTCACCGCTGCCCTGGTCGCTGATCCCGCTGGCGGCCGCGCTGATCGGCGGAAGCTGGATATGGACGCGGCCCGAAGGCGACGGGTTCTAAAGCAGGGCCGTTCCCCGGCGCAGGCCGGGGTCCGGTTGAGAGGCTGGAACTGGGCCCCGGCCTGCGCCGGGGAACGTGATGAGTTGGATCTTCGCCGGTCAGTTCATCGCCAGGATCATGTTGCGGACCTGGGGGAAGACTTCCTTTTCCCATTTGCGTCCGGAAAAGACACCATAATGGCCCGCGCCGATCTGCAGATGATGGCGCTTGAGATGCGGTCGCAGCCCGGTGCAGAGGGCGTGGGCA
>DATEJA010000114.1:0-5580 GCA_035278405.1 Sphingobium sp.
GGCCGCTCGGCAGATGCCCGACGCGGCGATCGTCCTCGACCTCTGCCACGGGCCACGCGCTTCGGCAGAGGAGCCCGACGCGCTGTTGTTCGTTCAGGGCGCGGGGGACCAGGCGCTTCCCCGTCCCGATCCGCAATGGGGGACGCTGCGCAACATCTTCACGGTGGACTCGCGCCAGAGCCCGATCTGACGCCTGGTTTTCCGCGGGGGAGCAATCTTCCGATCAGAGAAACCTGTGATCGCATCGACAGGCTCTTGAGACGCTATCGGGTCTGATCCAATACTCGCCCCTGGATGGGGCACCAAAGCAAGCGAACGCCAAAACATCGGCAATGGACAATTCTCATGTCTTCCATCATGACAACCGCAGGCGATGATCGCCTGCGGTTGCCACGCACGACTTAGCCGCTTAAGTTTTCGTCAGAACTCGATCGTCAAGTCCGCACCATAAGTTCTCGCCCGTTCATACGTCGCAGAACCTGCGAAGCTGTAGTAGATCGGGAACGTCGGATTGTCGGCATCGGTCAGATTCTTGACCCATCCCGCCAATTCCACCCGCGCACCACCGATACTGACATGACGCAGGGCCACGCGGCTGTTGATCAGCCACAGCGGATCCGACGAAAGGATCGGATCATAATCGGCGGGAAGATTGTTGAACCCGATCGTGCGCATCCTCGACCGATAGGTGGCATCCACACGCGCCATCAGCGTCGCCTCGCCGAACATCGGCTGGGTTTCATATTGCGCCGAAAGGTTCGACGTCCATTTCGGACGTGCCGTGATGCTGCTGCCTGGCGGCAGCAGAAGCGGGTTGGTGTTGGTCTCCTTGCTGTCGGTATAACCAACCGCGGCGTTCAGGCTAAGCCCGCGGACGGGCGCTGCCGTCAGTTCCAGCTCGAACCCTTTGGTTTTCAAGTCACCCTCGGGCAGCACCAGCGTTCCCAATTCCGGGCGCGGCGGGGTGAGGAAGGTGCCACCGCTAACCGACTGGATATTCTTATAGTCAGCCTTGAATAGCGCCAAGTTCGCCCGCAAGCGCCGGTCGAACAGATCCGCCTTGATGCCGCCTTCCCACGCCTTCACTGTTTCGGGGGGGAAGGCGATGCCGGACACAGCACCGCCCGAGACGAATCCAGTGGAATATTTGGCATAGAGCAACATTCCATCGGAGGGTCGATAATTGACGCCGAGCGAATAATTAGGCTTGGTCTTCTTGTAGATGAACGGAAAGCGCAACTGCGTGTTCGTTGTGGTGTTGAAATTATAGGCCTCACCCGACTTTTCGTCATGCGTCAGGCGACCGCCGGCAATGATGTCCAGTTGCGGCGTGATGTGGAATTCGCCCTGCGCATAGGCCGCCAGCGATTCCGCTCGGTTGGATGAAAAGTTGCGCTGCCCGGCGAACAGGTTGCCGCCAAAGACTGGCGCCAGGAACAGCGCCTGACGAAGCCCGTCAGGCGCGCCGTTGATCGCCTTGGAATAATACCAGATGCCGCCGACGGTGAGGGTCAGGAAGTCGGAGTCGTAATTGACCTGGACCTCATCGCTCCACTGTTGGAACTTGTTCTGCACCCCCGACGCGACCACCACGAAGGGCGAACCGATCAGGACATCGAATGATCCCGCCGGCAGTCCCTGGAAGGAGGCGAAGGTGTCCGCCATCAGTTTCGTGACCTTGAGGCCACCAAAGCCGGAAATGTCGGAGTTCGAGAAGATGAAGGACTTGCGATAGGCGAAGATGTTCTTGACCGAGAGATTGTCGGTCAGATGCACCGTGCCCGTCAGATTATGGCCCTGGACGCGCTGGAAGCCCGGCGTCGAGAAGGCGTTGTTGACCGCCTTGGGCCGATGATCGTCCGCCAGCGCCACCGGGTTCGCGGCGTAGGCATCAAGCAGCGCGGGCGCGAGCGGGCCGAGCACCAGCGGCGAAGGCGTCAACGCGACCGGCGCATTGCCTTCCGGGGTGAAGGTGCCTTCGGTATAGTCGAATTTGTAGACCAGCTTGAAGTCGTCGCTGGGTTCGAACTTCAACGCGACGAAGACAGCCTCGTCGTTCCGGTCGCCCAAGGTCTTGGGAGAAACGGCAATGCCTTGGCCAGTATTCGGGCCGGTACGGTTCCACACTGTCCCGGCGCCCAGATTCTTCATGTCGCCAGTGCGTTCATTATGCGTGTAGCTGATCGACGCGCTGAGCGGACCCCAGGCGGGCAGTTCCACGCGGGTCGAGGACCGGAACTGGTCATAATTGCCGATGGTGAAGACTTGGCGAACGCCGAACTCGCCGGACGGCTCGCGGGTGACAATGCTGATGGCGCCCGCCGTGGCGTTGCGGCCAAACAGCGTGCCCTGCGGCCCACGCAGCACCTCGATACGCTCAAGGTCGGGCAGTTCGAAGGCCGAACCGAAGGAGCTGCCGATGTAGACGCCGTCCAGATAGGTGGAGATCGCCTTGTCCTGCCCCGGCACCGAACCGTAGCTGACCGATCCTCGCATCGAGAAGTTGGACACGCCGATGCCGCCGGCGGTCGGGCGCAGCGACAGGTTAGGCGCTTGCGAATTCAGGTCCATCACGCTTGTAATGCGATTGCTTTCCAGCGCGGTCTGGGAAATCGCGGTGATCGCAATGGGCACATCCTGCAAATTCTGTTCGCGTTTCTGCGCGGTAACGATGATTTCCTCGATGCCGACGTTCGAACCGCCTGTCGCCTGGGCATGCGCGACGCCCCCCGCGCAGACCGCAACCATGCTGCTGCCCAGCAGCAGAGCCCGGCGAACGGATGCGGCCATATCTGCTTTCATCATTCCCTCCCAGCCTTGTCAGTGTCATCAGGCGGCCGATTTCCATCAGCTCATTATTAGAATAAATTATAGATATTCTAATCGGCAGTAAAGGGCCATCTCCAAGCTTTTCAAATTCAAAGTCGGCTGACTGAAGCAACCGGATCAAAGATCTGGCGCGCATTGCCGCCCGCGATCAACGCCGTTGCCTCGTCCGGCAGCTCGGCAGCGGCGAGCAGCGCCTGTTCTTCCAGCTGCATGGGCCGGCCCATCGAATAATAGTTCGTGCCGAACAACAGCCGATCAGGTCCCAGCTGATCGACGCAGCGGCGGATGCCATCGGCCCCCAGCACGCCGCTGCTCAGGTCCAGACAGATATTGTCGTGCTGGCGCGCCGCCGCGACGATCTGTTCGAGATTTTCCGGGCTGGTCATCGCGTCCAGCGCGACGAAGCTGACGGCGGGAAAGGCATCGGCCAGCCGGCGCAGACGCCAGGGGGATTCGAAATCGCCATTGGCGTAGCAATGGACCATGACGACCATCGACAGGTCCGCCATGCGCCCCACAATGTCGAACATCACCGGATGATCCATCGGCAGCCCCTGCATGCGGTGATGCCAGGACAGCGCCCCCATGCCGAGCGCATGAACGCGTTCCACCTCCGCCACCGCCGCCTTGCCGTGGCGCGGGTCGACGGTGCCGGCGACTACCGGGAAGCGATCGGGCGCCAGAGCCCGATAGGCGAGCAGGCGATCGTTGATCGCGCTGACATCGGCGGCACCGCCCGGCGCGCAATAGCTGTGGCCGGGCATGATCGCGCAGGCGGCGATGCCGAACCTGTCCATCATTGCGATGCGGGTGGTGGCATCCTCCGCCAAGGGCGCCGTCCCGCTCCGCGCGCCGGGCACGCCGCGCAGGTCGCCCACATGCTGATGCGCGTCGAAGAAGCTGAGGGCCGTCATGGGCGCGCCTCCCTCGCGGCGGTCGGGATCAGGCAGGAGGCATGCGCCCCGAGCAGGCCGCCAATCATGCCTTCCGCGACATTCGCCTGGCCAAGCGCTTCGACGATCCGCTCGGCGCCGCTGGCGAAGGGCTCCAGTCCGCCGGTGCCGAACAGCAGCCGCTGCCCCAAAATGACGGTCAGCCGGGGCAGGAAGGTCGAAACCGTCCAGCCGGCGGTGTCATAATGGAGGTTGGCCGGGCCGCCGGCGCTCTGGGCGATCATCTGGGCGCTGTCGAAATTCTGGAGCGCGCCCGACACCAGGATCGGGATATTCTCGCATTGCTCGGCCAGCCGCCATGTCCGCCACAGCGCCTCATTGGTCGAATAGGGCGCCGCGCGCATCATCGACAAGAGGCCCAGCGCATGGGCGCGCCGGACAAGATCGGCGAGCAGCAGGTCGTCGCCGAACATGCCCTGCGCGCGCGGGCTCCAGACGACGCCGGTCGCGCCGACGCGCGCGAGCCGCTCCAGTCCAGCGATCGCCTGGTCGCCATATTTGGGCTCGACCACGCCGAACAGGCCCCGCATCCCTGGGCAGCGGCGCCGCTGCGCGACGAGGAAGTCGTTGACCGCCGCCATATCCTCCACCCCGCGCGCGAGCAGATAATAGGTCGGGGCGACGAGGAAATAGCTGCCGGTATCCGCCCCGAGCGCGCGCTCGTCGATCAGCGCCTCCATCTCGGCGGCATCGGCCCGCATGTCGAACAGGCGGTGGTCGTCGAGCGGATCGAGGATGCGAAGGCTGACGTCGATCGCGGGGATCATGCCGATATGACCGGGCGGAACATGGGCAGGGTGAGGCCGCCCGCATGCTCGGTCATCACCGCCTCGACCGCCATGCCGACAGCCACGGCCTCGACCGGGCAATCGATGATGTTCGCATGGTAGAAAGGCCCTTCCTCAAGCTTCACCACCGCGACCACATAGGGCGTGCGTCCCTGCATGTCGGGCGTATAGGCATGGTGCATGACCGTGTAGGTGTAGACGCTGCCCCTGCCGCTACCTTCCTCCCACCGCATCGCCTTTTCGCCATGCTCCACGCAGCGGCTCGCCGGCCAGTAGGGCGCGCCGCACAGCCCGCAGCGATGCAGCAGGAAGCGCCCCTCCCGGCATCCCTGCCAGAAGGGCAGGTCGGCGGGGTCGCCGCCCGTCCGCGCGATCGCCTCTAGAAGGCCGGCATCCTCGCTCATCGTTCATTCCCCAGGATCAATGTGGCGTGCGACCATGTGTTGTGGACCCCGCCATTGAGGCCATGGCCGCTGACGAGCGCGGTGCGCGCCCGGGAAAGTTGGCCTTCGCCGCCTTCGCCGCGCAGCTGTCGGACGGCTTCGATCAGGCCGGTGAAGCCGGTGGTGTAGAAGCCCGACAGCTGCCCGCCGCCCGTATTGGTCGGCATGTCCCCGTCCGGCCCCGCGCCGCCCGCTACGTAGAAGGGACCGCCCTGTCCTTCCTGCACGACGCCATAAGCTTCCAGCTGCATGATCGGCGAGATGGTGAAGGGATCATAGAGCTGGCACATGTCGATATCGGCCAGCGTCATGCCGGCTTGGGCGAAGGCCCGCTCCCGAGCCGGCGCGATATTGTCGTGATTTTCGTAAACCAGCCCCTTGTGCCAGTTGACGATATTGTGGCCCGTGCCGGTTCCCAGAAGATAAACCGGCCTGTCCGTGATCGCCTTCGCCCGATCGGCGGTCGTCACCAGCATGGCGACGCCGCCGTCCGTGTCGCGCGTGCAATCGAGCCGCCGGAACGGATCGCAGATCATCGGCGAGGCCTGATGATCCTCCAGCGTGATC
>DATEJA010000115.1:0-4157 GCA_035278405.1 Sphingobium sp.
CGGCTTGGAACCGCCGACATGCTCGTAGCTCGAATAGCGATATTCGGCGCGGGCGATGAAGCCCTGGAAGGTCGTTTCCAGACCGGCGCCCAGGCGGTAGCCGTCCAGCTTGACGGCGCCGGCGGCGTCTTCGAAACGGGCGTTGGTGTAGCCGCCCTTGCCATAGGCCATGATGTTGGGCGCGATTTCGCCGCCGATGCGGATGCCGGCATAGAGGTCGCGGTCGGTGTTGACGCCAGCCTTCTTGGCTTCGGAATCGGCATATTCGCCCTCGACGCCGAACACCGCGCCATTCAGGTTGATGTCATAGCCGACGATGCCGCCATAGAGCAGGTTGCTGTCATGGATGTCGGCGGTGAAGTCCATGTGGTCCAGGCCGACGACGCCGGCGACGTAGGGACCCGAGAAGGGCACCGCGTCCTGCGCGAAGGCGGGCGCGGAAAGGCTGGCGAGCAGCAGGGCTGCGGTAGCGGCGAGCTTTTTCATGGGACTTCTCCTCTGTGGTTCATGTCTCTGTCCGGCGCGCCGTGTAGAGAGGCCAAGCGGGAGGAGTAAAGCTTGCGAAACAGCAGCTTGCCGCATTGCACAAGCCGCTGTGGCAATGCTGCATCATCTCTTGAAATGGCGATCGACCGTCCTATGGGCCGCCAAAAAAATCACCCGTCCGCAAAGCCGAACGGCGCATAGCCGCGCCGGAAATCCTCGGGCAGCATGTCGCGCCCGATCGGCGGGGCGGATCGCGCCATGCACTGGCTGCGATGGCAGAGGCGACAGGTCACCCCGATCGGCGTTGGCTCCGGCGCCGGCTGCCCTTGCCCTTGGCCCTGCGCATAGACCAGCCGGTGCGCATGCTCCGCCGCGCAGGCGAGCGCGATCGCCCGTTCGACGCGCGGCGCGCCCCAGCCACCGCCCCCGGCCGTCACCGTCCGCGCGATCGAGAAGAAGCGCTGCCCATCGGGCAGTTCCAGCCATTGGGTCAGCACCTCGCGCGGCCTCTCGAACGCATGATGCACCGACCAGAGCGGGCAGGAGCCGCCATGCCGCGCAAAGGGAAAGCCCGCCCCGTCCAGCCGCTTGCTGACATTGCCCGCCTGGTCGACGCGCAGGAAGAAGAACGGCACGCGCTCCTGCCCGGGCTTCTGCAGCGTGGTCAGCCGATGCGCGGTCTGTTCGAAGCTCGTGCCGAACTGCCGCCCCAGCGCCTCGACATCATAGCGCCGCGCCTCGGCGGCCTTGGCGAAGGCGCCATAGGGCATCAGGATCGCCGCTGCGCCATAGCTCGCCAGCGCCCGCCGCGTCAGCCGCCGCGCGCTTTCGCTGGCGAACTGCCCATCCTTCATCGCCAGGTCGAAATCGCGGCGCAGCTCCAGATAGGCGATCTGCAAGGCGAGCTGGAAATGGGTGCTCGCCCCGTCGAGCGCGTCGTCGATCAGCACCGCGTCGCGATGCCGGTCCAGCCGCCGCATCGACCCCGCCATCACGTCCGAAGGCAGCCGTCGCACCCGCAGCCCATGTTTCGCTTTCAGCCAATCGCTTAAAGACCCCGCCTGCTGCGCATCCTCCGCCAGCCGCTCGCCCGCATCGTCCAGCAGCGGGAAGCTGTTGCGCCGCGCTTCGAGGAAGCGCCGCGATTCGGCCACCGGGTCGGGTGCGTCGACGGCACTGTCGGCCCGCTCGACGCCCCGGTCCGCAAGCGCCATCTGCTCCTCGCGATAGGCCGTGTGCAGCCGCAGCAATGCCTCGGTGATGCCGGGATAGTTGATCGCGACATCCTGCGTCGCTAGCGCGGGCAGGTCGATGTCACCGAACATCGGGTCCTTCAGCACCGCCTGCAGCCGCGCGGTCTGCTCCGCGCCGCCGTCGCCGGCCAGTTCGCTCATGTCCATGCGATAGGTGCGGGCGAGGCGCAGCAGCATATCGGCGGTCAGCGGCCGCTGGTTGCGCTCCAGCAGCGCCACATAAGAGGCGGAAATTTCCAGGTCCGCCGCCATGTCCGCCTGCGTCAGCCCCAGTTCGCGCCGCAGCCGCCGCAGGCGCGGACCCATATAGACGGGGCGATCCTTGGCCATGTGCGCCATGCTCCTGTGCAGTTCCTTACAACTGTACACAGCTTCTCTGTAAAGATCGACAACTGAACCGCGCCGCCTCTGCCGCAGCGCAAAATATCGCCCTAGATCATGCCCATCTCCTCTTCCGAGCGATCAAGGACCTGAGCATGAGCTACCAACAGGAAATCACGAAGGCCGGCACGACCATCGGCGGCCAGGGCCATTGGGACGGCATCGCGGCCGAATCGGTGGCGCGCATGCGGCTGCAGAACCGCTTCCACACCGGCCTCGACATCGCCCGCTACACCGCCGCGATCATGCGCCGCGACATGGCCGCCTATGACGCCGACCCCGCCAACTACACCCAGTCGCTCGGCTGCTGGCACGGCTTCATCGGCCAGCAGAAGATGATCAGCATCAAGAAGCATTTCGGCACCACCAAGGGCCGCTATCTCTATCTCTCCGGCTGGATGGTCGCCGCGCTGCGCAGCGAATTCGGCCCGCTGCCCGACCAGTCGATGCACGAAAAGACCAGCGTTCCGATGCTGATCGAGGAGCTTTACACCTTCCTGAAACAAGCCGACGCCCGCGAACTCGGCCTGCTTTTCCGCGACCTCGACGCCGCGCGCGAGGCCGGCAATGAGGTCGAGGCGCAGCGCCTGACCCAGGCGATCGACAATCATGAAACCCACATCGTCCCCATCATCGCCGACATCGATGCGGGCTTCGGCAATGCCGAGGCGACCTATCTGCTCGCCAGGAAGTTCATCGAAGCGGGCGCCTGCTGCATCCAGATCGAGAACCAGGTCTCGGATGAAAAGCAATGCGGCCATCAGGACGGCAAGGTCACCGTCCCGCATGAGGACTTCCTCGCGAAGATCCGCGCCGTCCGCTACGCCTTCCTCGAACTCGGCATCGACGACGGCATCATCGTCGCGCGCACCGATTCGCTGGGCGCCGGCCTCACCAAGCAGATCGCCTACAGCAAGGAAGCCGGCGACCTCGCCGACCAGTATAACAGTTTCCTCGATGTCGAGGAGGTGACCGACATCTCCTCCCTGCGCGGCGATGTCGTGCTGGCGCGCGAGGGCAAGCTGCTGCGCCCCAAGCGCCTGCCGTCCAACCTCTTCCAGTTCCGCCCCGGCACCGGCGAGGACCGCGTCGTCCTGGACTGCATCACCTCGCTGCAGAACGGCGCCGACCTGCTCTGGATCGAGACGGAAAAGCCGCATGTCGAGCAGATCGCAGGCATGGTCGACCGCATCCGCGCGGTCGTCCCCAATGCCAAGCTGGTCTATAACAACTCGCCCAGCTTCAACTGGACGCTGAACTTCCGCCAGCAGGTGTTCGACGCCTGGACGGCGGCGGGCAAGGACGTCAGCGCCTATGATCGCGCCCGGTTGATGAGCGCCGACTATGACGCGACCGACCTTGGCCGCGAGGCTGACGAGAAGATCCGCACCTTCCAGAAGGACGCGGCGGCCCGCGCCGGCATCTTCCATCACCTCATCACCCTGCCGACCTACCACACGGCGGCGCTCAGCACCGACAATCTCGCGCGCGACTATTTCGGCGAGGCGGGGATGCTCGGCTATGTCGAGGGCGTCCAGCGCAAGGAAATCCGCCAGGGCATCGCCTGCGTCAAGCACCAGAACATGGCCGGCAGCGACATCGGCGATGATCACAAGGAATATTTCGCCGGCGAGGCCGCGCTGAAGGCGGGCGGCGCCCACAACACGATGAACCAGTTTGCAGCCTGAAGGCTGCGGGGGACCAGTTCGCAGCCCAGGCTGCTCGACGAGCCAGGTCGCGGGGGCGCACTCCCGCGATCCGGGTGGAAGGAACTTGGCGGCCCGGAGTCCAGTCTCCGGGCCGTTTTTTCCGTGGCGGATGAGTTGAGATCCGGGGCTTTCCAACCTCCGTTCGGGCTGAGCCTGTCGAAGCCCTTCCTTTTCCAGGAAACACAGACCCTATCGCCCCAAACAGAAAAATTGCCCCACATGCCCCTTCCGCTGCGGCTTCTCCGGGTCTAGGGGGAAGGGGCTATGGTCAAGCCCCGCACGCTGTATGAAAAGATCTGGGACGCGCATATTGTCGAGCGCCGCCCGG
>DATEJA010000116.1:0-16227 GCA_035278405.1 Sphingobium sp.
GGGGAGCCGGGCGCGCCCGATCAATACATGTGCTGGCCGCCATTGATGGAAAGCGTGCTGCCGGTGATGAACGCGGCGTCGTCGCTGCACAGGAACGCCACGCCGCGCGCGATTTCGGCGGCCTGGCCGAGGCGTCCGACCGGGATCTTGCCGACGATCTTTTCCAGCACGGGGGCGGGCACGGCGGCGACCATGTCGGTGTCGACATAGCCCGGCGCGATGGCGTTGACGGTGACGCCATATTTCGCGCCTTCCTGCGCCAGCGCCTTGGTAAAGCCGTGGATGCCGGACTTGGCGGCGGCATAGTTGACCTGGCCATATTGGCCCGACTGGCCGTTGACGGAGCCGATATTGACGATGCGCCCCCAACCGCGATCGCGCATGCCGCCGAAGGTCGCCTTGGCCATGTTGAAGCATCCGCCCAAATTGGTGCGCATGACCGCGTTCCAATCGTCGAAGCTCATCTTGGCCAGCACGCCGTCGCGGGTGATGCCGGCATTGTTGATGATGATGTCGATCGGCCCCAGCGCCTCGCTGATCTGCGCGCAGCCGTCGAGGCAGGCTTCATGATCGGCCACGTCCCATTTGAACGCGTTGATGCCGGTCCGGTCCGTGAAGGCACGAGCCCTGTCGTCATTGCCTGCATAATTGGCCGCCACGGTGCAGCCCAGTTCCTTGAGCGCTAGGCTGATCGCCTCGCCAATTCCACGCGTTCCTCCGGTAACAACAGCGACTTTGGTCATTCGAATACCTCGGGTTAGGGACAGGGTTGGGTGATGTCAGGGAAGCAAGGGGGAGGGGCCGCGGGAGCCCCCGCCGCGCGGCAGGTCCTTCGCACATGAGGGCGCGGGTGGCGGCGCCACGCGATCGCCCGAACTGGACAGCTGGCAACCATAGATCGCCTCCACCGCGGACAGCAGCGAAGGGGGATAGTTTCTGGGCTGAGACTGTTCGTTCAAGGGCATGATCCTCTCCAACAGTTCGGAACAGAGTCTGGGCAGGCAAAAGCGGCCGGCGCTCGCAGACAATCGAAACAACAATCCAGTAAACGCCGTTAATAAACGCCTAAATATTGGCGCGCTGAAAGACAAGCGAACAAGATTATGCCGTCAGCACCCCTGTAATCGGGTTCATCAGAGCTAGTTCAAAAACCAAACCAATTATCTGCGCTCAGTCTTAGTCGCGAATATTGCATGCAAAATGTCGCGTTCCGTTAGGGAAATGTCGGCGAAATTGCCGATTCTGTCAACGGCATGGAACAAAGAAACATTCTATAAATTGTTAGGAACCGGATTTTTACTTCCGCTTCTCAGTTTTACTGTAATACAACTGTCGCGGCGCTCGTCAGGCCGACGAAAGATGCAGATAAGCCGAAGAAAATCCGCCGACATCGGCCAGGCTGTCCCAATCGGGGATGATCACGACGCGCCGGTCGCGCTGGATGAGGCCCTCTGTTTCCAGCGCCTTCAAGGTGCGGTTGACATGGACCGGCGTCAGGCCCAGCGCGTCGCCCAGCCGCTCCTGCGTCAGCGGAAGGTCGATCCGCGACCGGGCGCCCAGGCCCGCATGCTCCTGGCGCAGGCCGACCTCGCACAGAAGATGGGCAATTCTGGACCGGGCGCTACGGCGTCCGATGCTGACCACCCATTCCTGGACGATCGACGCGTCGGCCAGGGAGTCGATCCATATCGCCTCGGCCACCGCCGGGCGGGCGTGCATCAGCTGGACGACCGCCTGCTGGGGAATGTCCGCCAGCTTCGCCGGGGTCAGCAGCTGGACGCTATGGCTGGCGCGGTGGAGCATGGAAAAATGCAGGTCGACAAAATCGCCTTCGACATGAAATCCGATGATCTGGCGACCGCCGTCCGACAATTGCCGGTAGCGCTGGGCAAAGCCGCTCAGCAGCAGCGTGCAACTGGTGGGCACGTCGCCGGCCCGGACCAGATGCCGTCCCGCCGGCTGTTCGCGCAGGGCGAAGGGAAGGGCAAGGATGGCCCTGCAATCCTCTTCAGACAGTTCCGATCGGTCGCTCAATTTGGCGCACAAGCGATGCAGCGGATGCTGTCCCGTTCCCATGATCCAGCCCCTTCATGCTATCGACCAATAGGAATTGTCAGGGTATAGGAAGGAAAGGCCTTTGGCTATCGTGCTATTACGGTTATTCTGATGAGTGCCGGCAGCCAGCGGCCTGACAGAATGGGCGATGTCCTTAATGGTGAGGCGGGCCCGAGCGGGAAATGGCATAAGCGACCGCGCATGTTGGTACGCTCTCTTCTCTACATAAGCGACAGCGCGCTTATGCTCCCCGACGACGAATGGCAGGTCGATGCCATCGTCGATGTGGCGCGCAGCCGGAACGCGGCGCTGGGCGTGACCGGCGCGCTCATGTTCGCGCACACCAATTTCGTGCAGGTGCTGGAAGGATCGCAGGCCGCGCTGGATGAACTGATGGCCAGCATCCGTCGCGACCGCCGCCACCATGATGTGCGTGTGCTGGAGGAGGAAAGGCTGACCTGCCGGCGCTTCCCCGGCTGGGCGATGGCCTATGTCGGCCCCGCCGCGCTGGTCGAGGCGCGCCTCTCCCCTCTGTTGAAGACCAGGGGGGCGGGTGTTGACCCCTTCGCCACGCAGGACATGATCGCCCTGTTGCGCTCGTTCATCTCGCTGGGGGAGGGGTGATCGACCGCGCGGCAAGCTGACATTGCCGCCCGGCACAGCTTTTGGGTCTGCCGATCGGGTCCCGATGCCCTATGCTGGCGGAAGGATCGCCAGAAGGGGCAGGGATGAAGGAAATCGTCGCAACGCGGGCGGGGCTGGTCGCCGGGCAGGGGGACGGGGTGGTCGCCCGTTTCCGCGACATTCCCTATGCCGCCCCGCCCGTCGGCGCGCTGCGCTTCTCCTTGCCGCAAGCTCCTGCCGCCTGGCGCGGCGTGCGCGAGCCGGGCGCGGCAAGTCCCAACGCGCCGCAGCGCATCCGCCCGGTGCCCGGCCTCGACGTGCATCCGCTCATCGGTCATGGCTGGGAGCCGGGCGATGACTATCTGACGCTCAATATCTGGAAGCCCGCCGGCGATCGGGTCGGGCTGCCGGTGATGGTCTTCATCCATGGCGGCGGCTTCGTGCTGGGCAGCAAGGACGCGGCGGTGCAGGACGGCAGCGCCTTCGCGCGCGACGGCGTGCTGATGGTGGCGATCAACTATCGGCTGGGGGTGGAAGGCTTCCTGCCCATCCCCGGCATCCCCACCAATCTGGGCCTGCGCGACCAGATCTTCGCGCTGCAATGGGTGCGCGACAATATCGCGGCCTTTGGCGGCGATCCCGCCAATGTGACGCTGTTCGGGGAATCGGCGGGCGCGATGTCGGTCGCCAGCCTGGTGACATCGCCGCTGGCCGCGGGCCTCTTCCGCCGCGCCATCGTCCAGAGCGGCCATGGCGGCATGACCCGCGACATCGGCGTCGCCCGGCGGCTGGTGCGCAAGCTCGCCAGGCTGCTGAAGGTCACGCCCGACGCGGCGGGCTTCCGCGCGGTCGAACCGGGCGCCATGCTCGACGCGGTGGAGCAGGTCAGCCGCCCCACCGCGCGGCTCGACCTGCGCGACGCGGAGGGGCGGGAGCCGGTGTTCGGCATCAGCCGTTTCATCCCTGTCCATGGCGACGATGTTCTGCCGCTGCCGCCGCTCGACGCGCTTCGCCAGGGGGCGGGGGCGGACATCGACCTGCTGATCGGCACCAATGCGGAGGAGATGAACCTTTATTTCGTCCCCACCGGCGTGCGGGAGAAGATGGGGCGGCTGGTCGCCACCTGGTTCGTCCACCGCCATCAGCCCCAGGCGCGCAAGGCGCTCAAGGCCTATGGCATGGGCGCCAAGGGCGTGAAGCCCGGCCATGCCTTCACCAGCGCGCTGCATGACTTCGTGTTCCGCTGGCCCGCCCGCCGCTTTGCCGAGGAGCATCGCGGCCGCACCCATATGTATGAGCTGGACTGGCGCTCGCCCCGCTTCGGCGGCCTGGGCGCGGCGCATGCGATGGAGCTGCCCTTCGTGTTCGACACGCTGCCCGGCGTCACCGGGCCGCAGGGCCTGTGCGGCGACGCGCCGCCCCAGGCGCTGGCCGACCGCACCCATCGCCTCTGGGTCGATTTCGCCACGTCCGGCGCGCTGCCCTGGCCCGAATTCACGCGCGACGGGCGGATGGTCTATCAACTGGAGCAGGGCCGGGCGATCCCCGAAGCGCCCATGCCCGCCGCCCCCTTCCTGCCCTGAAGGACTTCCCATGTATCTTAAACGACTAAGACTGGACGGCCGCCGCGCCCTGGTGACGGGCGGAGCGAGCGGCATCGGCCTCGCCTGCGTCGACGCGCTGGCGGAGATGGGCGCGCAGGTCATCATCGCCGACCTTGATCCCCAGGCCATCGACCATGCCGTCGCGGCGATGCAGGCAAAGGGCCACGCCGCGCAGGGCGTCGCCATGGACGTGACCGACAGCGCGCGCGTCACCCAGGTCGCCGACCAGACCGGCCCGCTCGACATCCTCGTCAACAATGCCGGCATCGCCCGCAGCGAGACCCCGGCCGAAGCGGTCGCGGACGAACATTGGCTGAACGTCATCGACGTCAACCTCAACGGCACCTTCTGGTGCGCCCGCGCCTTCGGCCGGGCCATGCTGGACGCGGGGCGGGGCAGCATCGTCAATGTCGGGTCGATGAGCGGCTTCATCGTCAACCGGCCGCAGCCGCAAAGCTATTACAACGCGTCGAAGGCGGCGGTGCACCAGCTCACCCGCAGCCTGGCGGCCGAGTGGGCGGGCCGAGGCGTGCGCGTCAACGCGGTCGCCCCCACCTATATCCGCACCCCGCTGAACGAGTTCGCCGACAAGCAAGGCGCGATGTACCAGCGCTGGATCGATTCCACCCCCATGGCCCGCCTCGGCGAGGTGGAGGAGGTCGCATCCCTCGTCGCCTTCCTCGCCTCCGACGCGGCCAGCCTGATGACGGGCAGCATCGTGCTGGCGGACGGCGGCTACACATGCTGGTGATGCCATGACCCTGGTCGCGGGCGTCGAACTGGGCGGCACCAAATGCATCTGCATCCTCGGCACTGGCCCGCAGGATGTGCGCGCATGCGTGGAGATCGCCACCACCAGCCCGGCCGAAACGCTGGACGCCGTCGCGCGGGTGCTCGCCGGCTGGCGCTTCGACGCGCTCGGCCTCGCCAGCTTCGGCCCGCTCGCCCTCGACCCCGGCTCGCCGCGCTTCGGCTCGATCGTCAGCACGCCCAAGCCGGGCTGGAGCGATGTCGACATCGTCCATCTGGCGCAGGGTCGCCCCTTCGCGCTCGACACCGACGTCAACGCCGCCGCGCTCGCCGAAGGGCGCTGGGGCGCGGCGCAGGGCCTCACCAGCTGGGCCTATATCACCGTCGGCACCGGCATCGGCGTCGGCAGCATCGTCGCGGGCGATCCCTTGCGCGGCCTTGGCCATAGCGAGGCGGGCCATATGCGCCTGCCGCGCGATCCGGCCGATGATTTCCCCGGCATCTGCCCTTTCCATGGCGACTGCCTGGAAGGGATGGCGAACGGCCCCGCCATCGCCGCCCGCGCCGGGCGCAAGGGGCAGGAGATCGCCGCCGACGACCCGCTCTGGGGCTTCGTCGCCGGCCAGCTTGCCGCGCTCTGCCACAATCTCCTCCTCACCACCCTGCCGCAGCGTATCCTGATCGGCGGCGGCGTCGCCATCGGCCAGGCGCAGCTCCTCCCCATGCTGCGGCAGCGGCTCAGGGCCAGCCTGGGCGGCTATGGCATCACGCAGGGCCTTGACCTGGACGATGTCGTCCGCCTGCCCGCGCTCGGCAGCCATGCCGGTCCCATGGGCGCGCTGGCGCTGGCGCATCGGGCGATCCGCTCGGCCAACTGATCGCGCCGAACGGCAAAGCCCGCCGCTCTCGCCAGACCTATCTGAAAGGTCTAGAGGTAGAGCGTTGCAGAGGCCGACCCACGCCGGCGGCCCCACGGGAGGATGTATGACGCTCAAGGCCCTATTCTTCGCCGGCGCCGCTTTCGCCGCCACGCCCGCCCTCGCGCAAGCGCCGCAGCCGCAGGCACCCGCCGCGAGCCCGGACAATAGCGACATCATCGTCACCGCCCGCAAGCGCGCCGAAACGCTGCTCGACGTGCCGGTCGCTGTCAGCGCCGTATCGGGCGACACGCTCGCCCGCCGCAACATCAATTCGGTGCGCGAAGCCGCCGTGCTGACGCCGGGCCTCAACATCTCCAGCGACGGCGCCGGTCGCGCTTTCGTGTCGATCCGTGGCGTCGGCGTCACCCTGGTCCAGTCGGTGCAGCCGGGCGTCGGCCTCTTCATCGACGGCATCTACCGCCCCAACACCGCTTACCTCAACAACCCGCTGCTCGACGTCGAACGGATCGAGGTGCTGCGCGGCCCGCAGGGCACGCTCTATGGCAAGAACACGCTGGGCGGGGCGATCAACGTCATCACCCGCCAGCCGGGCAACGACTTCGAAGTGCGCGGTCAGGCCAGCTATGCCCGCCCCGACGACAGCTGGCTCGTCTCGGGCTCCGTTTCGGGCCCGATCGTCACCGACAAGCTGGCCGTCCGCGTCGGCGCCTCGCACCGCCAGCAGGAAGGCTTCATCAACAATGTCGTGATCGGCGGCAAGGCGAACGCCTTCAACACGGACTCGGTCAACGCCACCATCCGCGCCACCCCGACCGAGGACCTGACCATCGTCCTCAACGGCTATTATGACTGGGTGAAGGGCACCAACGTCCCCTATGCCCGCGTCACCGGCCCCACCGACTATTCGCGCGACAATCAGTTCAACACGCGCGGCACCACCTTCTACCGCTATCGCGGCGTCAACGCCCGCATCGAAGCACCGATCGAGGCGATCAACAGCAAGGTCACGCTGCTTACCGCCTATGACATGCGCGACAGCCGCTCGCCCGACAGCGACGTGGATTTCGGCCCGATCAATTTCGCGCGCGGCAACGGCCGCGACCGGCTGCGCACCCGCACCGTGGAGCTGCGCCTCGACAGCCAATGGAGCGACACGCTTTCCTCGCTCTTCGGCCTGTTCAACAGCCGCGAAACCACCCGCGCGCGCGACATCACCACGCTCTTCCCGCCGATGCCGGGCGTCACCTCGATCGTGCGCACCACCAACAATGCGACCCGCGCCGACACCTATGCCGCCTTCGGCACGCTCTTCTGGAAGCCCAATCCCGCCTGGGAAGTCGCGCTCGGCCTGCGCTACGATCATGAGGATCGCCGCGCCGAAGGCAGCATCCTCACCGTCATCAACACGGTCGTGGGACCCCTGCCGGCCAGCGGCGGCGCGGTCGCGCCCGCCCGCATCAAGTCCGACCAGGTCGAACCGCGCCTTACCGTCACGCGCCACTGGAACCGCGACCTCATGAGCTATGCCTCGGTCGCGCGCGGCTATCGCGGCGGCGGCTTCAACGCACCGACGGCGCCTCTGCGCACCTATAAGGGCGATTCCGCCTGGACCTATGAAATCGGCACCAAATATGCCTCGGCCGATCGCCGCCTGACGCTGTCGGGCGACATCTTCTACAATGACTATAAAAATTATATCGGCCTCAACTCGATCGCCCCGGCGGCCGGCGGCGGGCTGGTCACCGTCGACCTGAATTCGGGCAATGTGAAAAGCTATGGCGCGGAACTGGAATTCAGCGTGAAGCCGGTGGACGCCTGGACCCTTTCGGGCGGCCTTACCTACATGCACGCGCGCCTGACCGACAGTTCGCAATATACCGCCGTCACCGGCCGTACCTTGTCGAGCGACCGGCTGACCTTCCAGCCCGACTGGATGTTCAACCTGTCGAGCGACTATGTCGTGCCGATCGGCGACGACAGCCTGACTTTCAACGCCAGCGTCAACGGCAAGGGCAAGCGGCTCGCCGCGACGCTCAACCAGACGACGCCGACGATCCTCAAAAGCTATATGCTGGTCAACGGATCGATCACCTACCGCACCGCCGGCGGCATCGAACTCGCCGTCTTCGGCACCAACCTCTTCAACAAACGCTATTTCGACTCCTATATCGAAAAGACGACCTTGGCGCTCGCCGGGCTGCCCGCTTCGGACCTCGGCATCATCGGCGACCTGCGTCGTTATGGCGTCCGCGCCAGCTTCCGCTTCTAAAAGGCCACGGCCCATGGCTCGCAGACCGCTACCGCAAGGCTTTCTCGACCAGCTCGTCGCCCGCTTCGGCGATCGCGCGCAGACGGGGGAGGGGGTGCGCAGCCAGCATGGCCAGAGCGAGACCCATTTCGCCCCCATGCTGCCCGATGCCGTGGTCTTCGCCCGCTCGACCGAGGACGTGGTCGACCTGGTGAAGCTCTGCGGCGCGGCGGAAGTGCCGATCATCCCCTTCGGCGCGGGCACCTGTATCGAGGGCAACACGCTGCCGGTGCAGGGCGGCGTCACCGTCGACATGAGCCAGATGGACGCGATCGTCGCCGTCAATGCCGAGGATTTCGACTGCACCGTGCAGGCCGGCGTCCGGCGCGAGCAGCTCAACGAATATCTGCGCGACCAGGGCCTTTTCTTCCCGATCGACCCGGGCGCCAACGCGACCCTGGGCGGTATGGCCTCGACCCGCGCGTCGGGCACCAACGCCGTGCGCTACGGCACGATGCGCGAGGCGATCCTGTCCCTGCGCATCGTCACCCCCGACGGCCGCGACATCCGCACCGCCCGCCGCGCGCGCAAGTCGGCCGCCGGCTACGACCTCACCCGGCTGATGATCGGCAGCGAAGGCTCGCTCGGCATCATCACCGAAGTGACGCTGCGCCTCCACGCCATTCCCGAAGCCATTTCCTCGGCCGTGTGCAGCTTCGACAGCCTCCAGGGCGCGGTCGACACGGTGGTCCAGTCGATCCAGATCGGCGTGCCGCTCGCCCGCGTCGAAATCCTCGACGATGCCCAGATGCGCGCGGTCAACCGCTGGTCGAAGCTCGACTATCCCGAACTCACCACCCTCTTCTTCGAATTTCACGGCTCGCCCCGCTATGTCGAGGAACAGGTGGAAACGGTGCGCGCGATCGCCGATGCCAATGGCGGCAGCGAATTCCGCTGGTCCAACCTGCCCGAGGAACGCTCCCGCCTGTGGAAGGCCCGGCACGAGGCCTATTATGCCGCCGTCAACATGCGTGCCGGCGCGATCGGCTGGGCGACGGACGTCTGCGTCCCCATCAGCCGCCTTGCCGAGTGCATCACCCAGACCAAGGCGGACCTTGAAACCGCGACCGTGCCCGCCACCATCCTGGGTCATGTCGGCGACGGCAATTTCCACGTGATCTTCTCCATCGATCCCAAGGCGCCCGAGGAACTGGCGGAGGTCGAGGCCCTGAACCAGCGCCTGGTCGCCCGCGCGCTGGCGATGGACGGCACCTGCACCGGCGAACATGGCATCGGCATCGGCAAGCAATCCTGCCTGGTCGATGAACTGGGCGACGCCGTCGACCTCATGCGCGCCATCAAACGCGCGCTCGACCCCAAGGACCTGTTCAACCCCGGCAAGATCTTCACGCTCTAGAAAATTCTCCCCGCGTGAAGCGGGGGGACGGGAAAATGGCACGATGGAGGCCTCAAAGCGCGATGAGCACGGCGCTTTCGGCCGACAGGATCAAGCCCATGGCAGCCCATGTCCCCCTCCGTTCGGTTCGAGCGAAGTCGAGAACCCCCACCCAGGACCCTCCAGCCGCTCCCTCCACCATGCACAGTCCCAACCCCACCCCCGCCTTCTTCCGCGCGCTCCCGCCGCTGCTGATCCTCGCCCTCGCCATGGCGTCGGGCTTCACCATGATGGGATCGTTCAGCATGGTGCAGGAAGGCGCCAAGGCGGAAATGGCGATGAGCGACTTCCAGCTCTCGCTGGTGCAGGGCGGCGCGGCCGCCGTGCCGCTGCTGCTCTTTTCCATTCCCATCGGCATCCTGGTCGACCGGCTGCACCGTCTGCGGCTGCTGATCGGCCTGTCGCTGGTCTGGACGGTCGGCACCCTGCTCACCGCCATGGCGCAGAGCGTGCCCGTCCTCTTTGGCGCGCGCATGCTGGCCGGCATCGGCGCGGCTGGCGCGCTGACGGCGGCGCTGTCGCTCTCGGCCGACATCTGCCCGCCGCAGGCGCGGGGCAGGGCGCTGCTCATCGTCACCTTGGGCAAGAGCCTGGGCCAGGGCGGCGCCTTTGCCGTCACCGGCTGGCTGCTCGGCCTGTTCCTGCCCCTGCGCGGCATCGCCGACGCCGCGCCCTGGCGCGCCGCCCATTACGCCCTGGCGGCGATCAGCGCGGCGCTGGTCCTGCCGCTCCTGCTGATGCGCGAGCCCGCCCGGCATGAGGTGGAGGCCGGCATCCACGCGCCCTGGCGCACCGTCCTCGCCGAATTATGGACGCGTCGCGCCTTTCTCGGCCCGCTCTTCCTCGGCCAGTGCACGGTGGTCATGGCCGACGCCGCCGCCAGCATCTGGGCCTCGCCCGTGCTCTCGCGCAGCTACGGCCTCGCCCCGCCCGACTTTGCCGGCTGGATGGGCAGCCTTCTCTTCCTGACCGGCGTGGGCGGCGCCGTCCTCGGCGGCTTCGCGGCCGATTGGGGGCAGAAGAGCAAGCGGCGCGGCGGGCTGCTGCTGGGCGCGGTGGTCGCGGCGGCCGGCGGCATCCCCGCCGCGCTCTTCCCCGTGATGCCGACTGTTCCCCTGTTCGCGCTCGCGCTGGGGGCGCTCATGCTCTGCGGCACCGTGACCGGCCTGGTCACCTCGGTCGCGCTGACGGTGCTGATCCCCAACGAACTGCGCGGCCTCTGCATCGGCGCCTTCATCGCCATCGCCGGGCTCATCGGCTTCGGCCTGTCGCCCACGCTCGTCACCGCGATCAGCGCGTGGCTCGGCGGCGAACAGCATCTGGGCCAGGCGCTGGCGGTGGTGGGGACGGCGGTCAGCCTCGTTTCGGTCGGTGCCTTCTGGCAGGCGATGCGCCGGGCACCTATCTGATAGCTCTTGCCAAAACCTGTCAGATAGGTCACTCTCCCTCGCAGGAGAGCAGCCATGGACCGCATCATCGTCTCGCCCGAAATGATCGCCCTCGTCGGCAGCGGCCCGCCCGGCCCGATCGACGCACCCGCGCTTTCTCGCGCTTTCCTTCTTGATTTCGGCTCCATCGCCCGCGCCGCCTCGGTCCGCATGGTCGACCGCCCCGCCCATTTCGACGGCGCGGGCAGCCGCCTCATCCTTCTCGTCGCGCCCCAAGCCTGCGATCGCGTCGCCAACGGCCCGGTCCCGCTCTCGTTCGACACCAGCTATTATCTCCCCGCGCCGCTCCGCGCGATCGCGCTCGCCATCCGCGACTGCGACCTGCACGAAGCCGCCGCCACCCCCTATCGCCTCGCCAAGAGCATCGAACTGTTCTGCGACCTCCTGCGCGCCGCCAGCGAGGGCGCGCTCATCCCCATCGGCCAGGACGCCGTCCTCTCCCGCGCCGACAGCGAAAGGCTGCTCCGCGCCCGCGCGCTGATCGAGGAACGCTGGGCCGAAAAGCTCACCCTCGACATGATCGCCCGCGCCTGCGGCCTCAACCGCGCCAAGCTGACGCGCGGCTTTCGCGACATGTTCGACTGTTCGGTCGCCGACGCCATCGCCCAGCAGCGGCTGGACAAGGCCGGCGAAATGCTGCTCGCCACCGAACTGCCCGTCTCCTCGATCGGCTATCGCTGCGGCTATCTCAACAATACCAGCTTCACCCGCGCCTTCGTCCGCCGCTTCGGCGTGGCGCCGACCCGCTATCGCAGCCACAGGCTCGCCGCATGAGCAGCGACCGCGCGCCGTCTCCCGAAGGCCGATCCCTGGTCGAACGGGCGATCCAGGCCGTGCGCGACCATATCCGCGCCCATGACCTGAAGGTCGGCGACACGCTGCCGGGCGAGGGCAGCTTCGCCGCGAGCCTGGGCGTCAGCCGCGCGGTCATGCGCGAAGCCTTCGGCGCGCTCGCCGCGCTCCGCCTGATCGATGTCGCCAACGGCCGCCGCGCGCGGGTGGGGGCGATCGACGGGTCGGTCATGGGCGCTTCGCTCGACCATGCGGTGATCACCGACCAGATCAGCGTCAGCGACGTCTGGGACGTGCGCCGCACCGTGGAGGTCCGCATCGCCGCGCTCGCCGCGCTCGCCCGCACGGCGGAGCAGGCCGAACGGATCATGGCGCTGGCGCAGGCGATGGAGGAGGCAGGCGGCGACATGGCGCGCATCACCGCGCATGACATCGCCTTCCATGAAGCGATCGCCGACGCGTCGGGCAACCTCCTCTTCGCGCAGATCGTCCGCTCCTTCGGGCCGCTGATGCATACCGCCGTGCCCAAGGCCTGGGCCACCCGCACCAGCATGGAACAGCGCCAGCTCATGATAGAGCGGCACCTGGAACTTGCCCGCGCCATCGCCGCCGGCGACCCGCAGGCCGCCGCCACCGCGATGCACGCCCATTTCGACATTTCCGTCGGCCAGCAGCTCGCCTACCCTTAGCGGCGCGTTCAGCCCAGCCTGTCGTCGAGCAGGTCGCCGAACCACAGCCGCGTGTCGGGATAGCCGCTATTCTGCCAGCCACCATCGACGACCAGATTGGCGCCATGGATATAGGATGCCTGGTCGCTGCCCAGGAACAGGGCGGCCTCCGCCTGTTCCTCGGGCGTCGCCATGCGCCCTGCCGGAATCCGATCGAGATAGGCGTCGCGCATCGCGTCCGGCATGACCATGTTGACCGGCGTTCCGGTGAGCCCCGGCGACAGGGTGTTCACCCGGATGCCATGGGGCGCCAATTCGATGCTGCACGCCTTGCCCAGCATGACGATCGCCGCCTTCGCCGCCGAATAGGAACTCAGCCCCTTGGCAGGGACCTCCGCATTGAGGGAGGCGATATTGACGATGACGCCCTTCACCCCCGCCTCGATCATGTGCCGGGCCTGCTGCCGCACGCAGTTGAACGTGCCCATCACCGACACGTCGAACGCCACGCGCCATTGCGCCGACGTGCTGCCTAGGATCGTGCCCAGGCTGGCGCCATTGGCGACGTTGAAGGCGACGTCGATCTTGCCGAATGTCTGCCGGGCGACCTCGATCATCTCGTTGATCTGGTCCTCATCGCCGATGTCCACCTTCATGGACCGGCAGCGCTCTCCCATCCGCGCGGCAAGCTCGTCCGCGCCGTTGCGGCTCGTCGCCAGGACATAAGCGCCTTCCTCGATCAGCTTCTCGACGATCGCGCGTCCGATGCCTGCCGCCGAAGCGGTGACGACAGCGACCTTGCCTTCATAGCGTTTCATGGCGTTCCTATCCTCTCGCGATTCTCGGTTACGGGCGAACCCGTCACAGCGTAGCAAAATTATTAGAACCGGATAAATTTATGTAGCAAGTCTTGCAAGCCTCGCGATGGCCGGGAACTGGAGCCGGGCGGACCGTTCCAGCCGCGCATCTTCCCGCCATGTGAAGGTGCCGGCCATTGCCCGATCGGATCGATCCTTGTCGCGCCGCATAAAAACGTTTATTCCGTTCTAAGTTTATAAGCCGCAGCCCCCAGCCGGAGTCGTCGCGGCAGGCGAGGAGAAGGGAAGAAGATGGGCAAGGAACAGCATGTCGAAGCCCTCCGCAGGGACGGCTATCTCATCATCGAGGGCGTGTTTTCGGCCGACTTCTGCGACCGCGCGACCGACGCGCTGCACCGCATCGCGGACGAACATTCGATCCGCCCCGTCGACCAGGATTTCGCCGGCCGCAAGACCGTGCGGATCATGAACCTGCTCCAATATGACGATCTCTTCCAGGAAATCCCGGTTCACGAGGCCTATCTGCCGGTGATCCAGGACTATCTGGACAAGGAATGTCTGCTGTCGGGCATCGACAGTTCGGAGATCCTTCCCGGCGAGAAGGCGCAGCCGATCCATTGCGATACCTGGTGGCATGACGATATTCGCCTGCCTTTCCCGATCACCGTGAACAGCTCGCTGGCGCTCTGCGACTTCACCGAGGCGAACGGCGCCACGCGTCTCGTGCCGGGCAGCCATCTCTGGTCGGCGGAGGAGGTCGCCTATGATGTGGCGGAAGAGGGCCGGGTGAGCCACCTGCCGGCCTCCGACCCCAAGGCGATGAATGGCAACTGGAAGCCGATCATCGCCGAAGCGCCCAAGGGCTCCGTCATCCTGTGGGACAGCCGCCTGCTGCACGGCGGCGGCGCGAACGTGACCGACCAGCCGCGCCCCAGCATCATTTCGCCCTTTTGCCTCGGCTGGGTACGCCAGTTCGATAATTTCGCCTATGGCATCCCGCATGAACGGCTCCGCGGCTTCTCCCCGCAGCTGCAGCAACTGGTCGGGTTGGAACGCTATCGCGGCGGCTACAGCAATGTGAACAATATGAGCCCGCGCGAATGGCTCTGGGGCGAGCGCAAGGTGCAGCAGGCGGCTTGAGCGGACGCGCGGCCGGGCCGGACAGGCGGCCGCCTCCCCGCCCAGCGCGCCGCGCGATCTTCCTCATCCCTGAGCGACGCGATCCTGCTATTGCGCGTCAGGGGCGTGCCGGGCGATCCGCGCCACGGCGCCTGTGACGACCGGGGAAAGCCGCTCCGGCTGGTCCCGCGCGATCGCGATGATATGCGCCTTCATCCGGGGATCCCAGTAGCTCGAGAGATGGCTGGCCACCGCTTCGACCGCCCCGTCCTCGCCCAGCGTCGCGAAGTTGCGCGCGATCTGGTGGGCCATGTAGACCAACCGATCGGTGGTGGACATGACCTGCGTGTCGTCGCTCATCGCGCGTGATCCCCTCGGGCGGCTTGCCGGGGCGCGATCCGGCGGCTGTGGCGTGCCTGCTGCGCATAGTCCTGCTGCCAGTCGCTCGGGCCGTTGGACGGCGACACCTGGACGGCCGTCACCTTATATTCCGGGCAGTTGGTCGCCCAGTCGGAATAGTCGGTGGTGATGACGTTCGCCTGGGTTTCGGGGTGGTGGAACGTCGTATAGACGACGCCGGGTGCGACCCGCTCGGTGATCAGCGCGCGCAGCGTCGTTTCCCCCGCGCGGCTGCGCAGCGTCACCCAGTCGCCGTCCTTCAGTCCCCGATTCTCCGCGTCGCTGGGGTGGATTTCCAGCCGGTCCTCCGGATGCCAGGCGGCATTGGCGGTGCGGCGCGTCTGGGCGCCGACATTATATTGGGACAGGATCCGCCCGGTCGTCAGCAGCAGCGGGAAGCGCGGCCCGGTCTTCTCGTCGGTCGGCACATAGTCGGTGACCACGAACTTGCCCTTGCCCCGAACAAAGCCGTCGATATGCATGGTGGGCGTGCCATGGGGCGCGGCGTCGTTGGCCGGCCATTGCAGCGATCCCTCCTCGTCCAGCCGGTCATAGCTGACCCGTGCAAGGCTTGGCGTAAGCGTCGCGATTTCATCCATGATTTCGGACGGATGGCGATAGGCCCAACCCAGCCCCATCGCCTGTGCCAGCAACTGCACGATCTCCCAGTCGGCATAGCCGTTGAGCGGCGCCATCACCCGCCGCACCCGCTGGATCCGCCGCTCCGCATTGGTGAAGGTCCCATCCTTTTCCAGGAAGGTCGACCCCGGCAGGAAAATATGAGCATAATTCGCTGTTTCATTCAGGAAAAGATCCTGCACCACCACACATTCCATCGCCGCCAGCCCCGCCGCGACATGATGGGTGTTGGGATCCGACTGAAGAATGTCTTCGCCCTGAATGAAAATGCCCTTGAACGCGCCATCGGTCGCCGCATCCAGCATGTTGGGGATGCGCAGGCCCGGCTCGGGATCCAGGCTGACGCCCCACGCCTGTTCGAAGCTCGCGCGCACCGCATCGTCCGACACATGGCGATAGCCGCTGAACTCGTGGGGGAAGCTGCCCATGTCGCAGGCACCTTGGACATTATTCTGCCCGCGCAGCGGGTTCACTCCCACACCCTCGCGCCCGATGTTGCCGGTCGCCATGGCAAGGTTGGCGATGGTCATGACGGTCGAACTGCCCTGGCTGTGCTCGGTGACGCCCAGGCCATAATAGATGGCCGCATTGCCGCCGGTGGCATAGAGCCGCGCGGCCGCCCGAACATCGTCCGCCTTCACCCCCGTCAGCGGCTCGATCGCCTCGGGCGAGCGGGTGGGTTGAGAGACGAAGTCGGCCCAGTCCTGGAACTCGTCCCAATCGCAG
>DATEJA010000117.1:0-10940 GCA_035278405.1 Sphingobium sp.
CCGAAATTCACCGCAACACTGCGGAAACGCAGATCGACGTGACCGTCAACCTGGACGGCACCGGCACCTATGCCGTTTCCACCGGCATCGGCTTCCTGGACCATATGATCGAGCAGCTTTCGCGTCATTCGCTGATCGACATGGACGTGAAGACGGTCGGCGACCTGCATGTCGACCAGCATCACACGACTGAGGATACCGCGATCGCCATCGGCGAGGCGGTGGCGAAGGCGCTGGGCGACAAGCGCGGCATTTCGCGCTACGGCACCGCCTATGCGCCGATGGACGAAACGCTGACCCGCGTGTCGATCGACATTTCGGGGCGTCCCTGGCTGGTGTTCAAGGCCCCCTTCACCGTCCAGCGGCTGGGCGAATGGGATACCGAGATGATCGAGCACTGGTTCCACAGTTTCGCCCAGGCGGCCGGGATCACGCTGCATGTCGAAAATCTCTATGGCAGCAACAATCATCATATCGTCGAAAGCTGCTTCAAGGGGCTGGCCCGGGCGCTGCGGCAGGCGGTGGAGATCGATCCGCGCAAGGCGGACGCCATCCCGTCCACCAAGGGGATGCTGTGACCGCGCTCGCCCTCATCGATTACGGCGCAGGCAACCTTCATTCGGTCCATAACGCCCTGCGCAAGGCGGGGGCGAACGACGTCACCATCACCGCCGATCCCGCTGTGGTGGCCAAGGCCGACCGCATCGTGCTGCCGGGCGTGGGGGCGTTTCGGGCGTGTCGCGACGCGCTGGTGGCGATCCCGGGAATGGTGGATTGCCTGAATGAAAGCGTGAAAAGAAAAGCGGTGCCGTTTCTGGGGGTCTGTGTCGGCATGCAGTTGCTGGCGGAGGCCGGCGAGGAGTTCGGGCGGCATGAGGGGCTGGGGTGGATCCCCGGCACCGTCAGGCTGATCGAGCCCGCCGATCCGGCGGTCAAGGTGCCGCATATGGGGTGGAACGACGTCATCCTGCGGGACGCGCCGCCGCTGCTGGAGGCGGGGGAAGCCTATTTCCTGCACAGCTATCATTTCGAGGCGACCGACCCGGATCATATCGCAGCCGTAACGGATCATGGCGGCCCGCTGGTCGCCGCGGTCGCGCGCGACACGATCATCGGCTGCCAGTTCCACCCGGAAAAGAGCCAGAATTACGGCCTTTCCTTCCTGTCCCGTTTCCTGGAGTGGCGTCCTTGAGCCTTATCGTTTTCCCCGCCATCGACCTCAAAGGCGGCCAGGTCGTTCGCCTGGCCGAAGGCGACATGAACCGCGCCACGGTCTATGGCGATGATCCCGCCGCCCAGGCACTGATCTTTGCACAAGCGGGCGCGGAGCATCTGCATGTGGTCGACCTGGACGGCAGCTTCGCGGGCCATGCCGTCAATGCCGAAGCGGTCGAGCGCATCGTCGCGGCCTTCCCCGGCCATGTGCAACTGGGCGGCGGCATCCGCAATCGCGAGGCGGTGGAGCGCTGGTTCGACCTGGGCGTCTCGCGCATCGTCATCGGTACCGCCGCGCTCAAGGACCCGGCCTTCGTCAAGGCCGCCGCGCGGGACTTTCCCGGCGGCATCGTCGTGGCGGTGGACGCCCGCGACGGCTTTGTCGCGACCGACGGCTGGGCGGAAAAGTCCGACATGCCGGTCGTCGACCTTGCCCGCCGGTTCGAGGATGCGGGCGTCGCCAGCCTGCTCTTTACCGATGTCGGCCGCGACGGTCTGCTCAAGGGCTGCAATATCGACGCGACCGTCGACTTGGCCCGATCGACCGACATTCCGGTGATCGCCAGCGGCGGCGTGGCGGGCATTGCCGACATCCGCGTGCTCAGCCTTCATACGGAAGAAGGGATCGAAGGGGTCATCACCGGCCGCGCGCTTTATGACGGCCGGCTCGACCTCAAGGCCGCGCTGGCGATCGCGAGGGCGGCCGCGTGACTGGCGCGGCGTTCTCGACAAGCTCGAACCGAACGGGCTTGGAGGAGGTCGCATGACCGTCCGCACCCGCGTCATCCCCTGCCTCGATGTCGCCAATGGCCGCGTGGTCAAGGGCGTGAACTTCGTCGACCTGCGCGACGCGGGCGATCCGGTCGAGCAGGCGCGGGTCTATGACGCGGCGGGCGCGGACGAACTCTGTTTCCTCGATATCACGGCGACGCATGAGGCGCGCGGCACCATATTGGACGTTGTGCGGCGCACCGCCGAGGTCTGCTTCATGCCGGTGACCGTGGGCGGCGGCGTGCGCAGCCCCGAGGATGCGCGCGCGCTGCTGCTGGCCGGCGCCGACAAGGTGGCGGTGAACAGCGCGGCGGTCGCCCGGCCTGAAGTCATGGCCGACATCGCCGATCGTTTCGGCAGCCAGTGCGTGGTCGGATCGGTCGACGCGCGCCGCGTGGGCGAAGGCCGCTGGGAAATCTTCACCCATGGCGGCCGCAAGCCGACCGGCATCGACGCAGTCGAACATGCGATCCGCCTCGCCCAACTGGGCGCTGGCGAACTGCTCGTCACCTCCATGGACGGCGACGGGACCAAACAGGGCTATGACCTGGCCCTCACCCGCACCATCGCGGACGCGGTATCGATCCCGGTCATCGCCAGCGGCGGCGTCGGCACGCTCCAGCATCTGGTCGACGGCGTGATCGAAGGCCATGCCAGTGCCGTGCTCGCCGCCTCCATCTTCCACTTCGGCCAGCATACGGTGAAAGAGGCGCATCAGGCGCTCGCCGCCGCCGGCGTGCCGGTTCGCCAAGTTTCCCATTGACGGCACCGCCGCCGGAGGATTGATGAACGGCATGCGCCCGACCCTGTTCGACCTTGAAAAGACCATCCGCCAGCGGCGATCCGCCGACCCCGGCCAATCCTATGTGGCCAAGCTGACTGCGCGCGGCCGCGCCAAGATCGCGCAGAAGGTCGGGGAGGAAGCGGTCGAAACCGTGATCGCCGCCATGGCCGCCGACCGCGAAGGCGTCATTGGCGAAAGCGCCGACCTGCTGTTCCACCTGATCGTGCTGCTCGCCGACCTGGACATCCCGCTGGACGCCGTGCTCGACGAGCTGGACCGGCGCGAAGGCGTGTCAGGCATCGCCGAAAAGGCCGCCCGCCCCAAGGACTGACAGGCGCCGCCCGGAAAGATATGCTCCCCCCGGCGTTTGCGTTACGCCTGCACAGGAACAGGAGGGGCATGTGGTACGAACGATCCTTGGCGGCCTGCTGGGCGGATTGGGCCTGTATCTGGTCGGATTTCTCTTCTGGGGCACGCCGCTCAGCGCCCTCGCCTTCCATCGCGCGGACGACCAGGCAAGCGCCAATCTGCAGGCGGCCATGGCGCAGGCGCTGACGCCGAGCGGCACCGGCGTCTATGTGATCCCCGACCCGGCCACGGCGCAAGGCACCGTCCTGTATGGCAAGGGGCCGGTCGCCACGATCTTCTACAATGTCAGCGGCTTTCCGGTGACCGACAGCGCGGCGCTGATCGGCGGGCTCATCCTGGCGCTCGCGGTTGGCATCGTGATCGCGCTCGCCTTGCGTTTCGCTGCCGGCGACTTCGCCAGCCGCGCGCGCTTGGCCTTCCTTTTCGCGCTCGCCGCCGTGCTGTGGATGCATGTTGGCCAGTCGGTCTTCAACCATGCGCCCTGGGGTTATATGCTCTATCTGGCGTTCAGCGATTTCCTGGCACTGGTCGCGGCCGGCCTGATCGCGGCGAAGATCATGGAGCCTCGCGCGATCAGCGCGGCTGACGGGTCGACCCTGCATTAGATAGCGGCGTTTGCCGTTTTCTCGACTTCGCTCGAAATGAATGGAGCGAGTGTGGCTGACGTCCTCTCGCTGTTCCCCTCAGGAGGACAGCCGCTCGAAGGAGCGCGCCTCGTCGGCCAGCACGGTCATGCAGGCGGCGTGGCGCCGCGCTACCGCCATGCGATCCTCGCCATAGCCGCCGCCCATGGTGCTCGCGAGCGGGATGCCGCGCTGGGCGGCTTGCCGCATCACCGCCCGGTCGCGGGCTTCCAGCCCCCCATCGCTCAGCGCAAGCCGACCGAGCCGGTCCTCGGCATGAACGTCGACACCGGCCTGGTAAAGGATGAGGTCGGGCGCGAAATCGTCGAGCGTGCCCGGCAGCACATCCATCAGCGCGGCCAGATAGGCGTCATCGCCCATCCCGTCGGGCAGGCCGATATCCAGGGAAGAACGCGCCTTGCGGACCGGATAGTTCTTCTCCGCATGCAGCGACAGGGTGAAGATGTCGCGTCGCCCCGCCAGCAGCCGCGCAGTCCCATCCCCCTGATGAACGTCCAGGTCGAGGATCAGGATGCGCTCCACCCGCCTTTCGCTAAGCAGGCGATTCGCGACGATGGCGAGGTCATTGAACACGCAATAGCCCGCACCGCTGTCATGCGCGGCATGGTGGCTGCCGCCGGCCGCATTGGCGGCATAGCCATGCTCCATCGCCAGCGTTGCCGCCAGCCAGGTGCCGCCCGGCGACAGCATCGCCCGCTGCATCACCCGATCGTTCATGGGAAAGCCGATGCGCAATTCCTTCTCGCGCGGGACAGTGAGCGTCAGCACCTCCTCCACATAGGCAGGGTCGTGCACCGCCTCGACCCAGGCGCGCGGCATGGGTTCGGGTTCATGGACGGTAAAGGCCGCGCCGCCTAAGCCAAGCGCATCCATAACCAGCCCATATTTGTCGAAGCGGACTTTGTTGCCGCCTGTGGCGGGAGAGACATAGGCGCGATGGTGAACAACGTGGAGCATCATATTTTTCCGCGATCACGAGTTTGAACGATGGGGGCTTTGCGCTATCTGGTCCAGCATGAACCGTCCCGATTTGATCCGTTTTTCCCTTTCCACCCTGATTGGCCTGGCGGCAGCGCCTGTGCTGGCGCAGCCGCCGGCCGTCGCGCCGACGCTGCCCACGCCCGCGCCCGCCCAGCCGGTGGTGCCGCCGCCGCCCGCCATCGTGACGCCCCCGCCGGTGCCGATCCCCGCGCCCAGCGCCGCGCAACAGGCCTGGCTCAACGGCTGGCTGAAGAATGGCGCGGAACAGGGATTGATGGCGCGCAGCAAGGCGAGCGGCGGGCTGAGCGGCGACGCGCTGGTGACCGCCGTGCTCGACCGGGCGAAGGCGCTCAGCACCGGGCGGGTCGATACCGCCGACTTCCTCAATATCTGGGCGCTGCGCCCGGCTGCCTTCGACCCGCGCCCCGGCCTGGCCCGCGCGATCGCGGAGGACCGGCTGCCGCAATGGGCCGCCAGCCTGACGCCGCCTTATTCCGGCTATGACGGCCTGCGCAAAGGGCTTTCGGCCTATGAGCATATTCGCGACAGCGGCGGCTGGCCGATGCTCACCGCCAAGTCCGCGCCCGATGCCGTGCGCAAGCGCCTGGCTATCGAGGACAAGAGCGTTCAGCCGACGGAGAAGCTGAGCGATGCGCTGCAGCGGGCGCAACGCCGCTACGGCCTCAACCCCACCGGACTGCTCGACGCCCGCACGCTCAAGGAACTCAATGTTCCGGTAGAGGATCGCATCGGCGCGATCATGGCGAATATGGAACGCTGGCGCTGGATGCCGCGCCAGTTGCCGGTAAACCGCGTGCAGGTGAACATCGCCGCCGCCGTGCTCACCGTGTTCGAAGGCGACCAGCCGGTCACGTCGATGCGGGCGGTGACCGGTGCGCCCGACAATGCGACGCCTATGCTGGCGTCCAGCATCCATTCGATCGTCGTCAACCCGCCCTGGAACGTGCCCACCTCCATCGCCAAGAAGGAGCTGTGGCCCAAGGGGCGCGCCGCGCTGCTGCGGCAGGGCTACAAGATCGTCGGCACGCCGGAGACAGGCGAGCGGATCGTGCAGCCCGCCGGGCCCGGCAGCGCGCTCGGGCGGTTGAAGTTCGACTTCAACAATCCGTTCGCCGTCTATCTGCACGACACGCCGTCGCGCGCGAAATTCTCCAGCTACGACCGGCTCGCCAGCCATGGCTGTATCCGCCTGGAAAAGCCGGTGCCGCTCGCCGAACTGATGCTGGCGGGTGATCCGAACCTGGCCGGCCAGGTCCAGTCGATGATCGACACGGGCAAAACGCAGCGCGTGCAGCTGCCCAAGGAAGTGGCGGTCTATCTGCTCTACTGGACCGCCTTTGCCAGCGGCAACGGCACCATGAACTTCCGTTCCGACCCCTATGGCTGGGACAAGCTGCTCGCGCAGAAGATCGAGGCGTCGAGCAGCCGGATCGACCCGACGGCCGCTCCGGCCCCTACCCCCGCCTCCACTATCGCATCGAAGGACTGACACCCCATGCGCAAATTCGCCCTTGTCGCGCTCGCCGGCGCGCTCGCTCTTTCCGCCTGCGGCAAGAAGAAGGAGGAAGCGCCGGTCATGAACAATCTGACCGAGCCGCCGGTCGAGAATGTCATCGTCAACGAGCCCGAAGCGCCGCTGCCCGCGCCGAGCAACAACGCCGCCGCGCCCGAAGCCGCGCCGCCGCCGACCATCTCCGAACAGCAGCAGATTCAGGATGATGCGGAGGCCACCGGCATGACCGCGCGGCTCGACAGCGGGTCGGCCGAGTCGAGCAATTCGACCAACTAAGGCCAGGGCCGGCTGCTTTTACGACAAAGCGCGGCCGGCCATTTTGCCATGCCCTTGGACGCAGGGCATGGCTTTGCTATATTGCGATTCATGGATCGCCGCAGTTTTACAAAACTCGCTTTAAGCGGGATTGCCTTTTCCTTTCTTGCCGACAGCGCCGGCCGCGCAGCATTGCCGGCCATGCCCGCGCCATTCTCGCCCCTGCCCGCCACGCCCAAGCCGGTGCCGGCCGGGCCGTTGGCGACCCAGCCCTATGCCAAGCTGCTGGAACGGGCCAAGGCCGCGCTGGACGAGCATGGCCATATGTTCCAGCTGCGCGACCGCGTGGCGCTGGCCGATTTCGACGCGCCCTCGCGGGAATTGCGCTTCCACATCGTCGACCTGATGGGCGGCCATTCCAGCTCCTATCTCGTCGCCCATGGTCGCGGATCGGACCCGGAACATTCGGGCTGGCTGCAAAGCTTTTCGAACGAGCCCAACTCGCTCGCCAGCAGCGCGGGCGCCTACAAGACGGGCGAGATGTATGAAGGGCAGCATGGCCGTTCGATGCGCCTGCTGGGCCTCGACCCTCAGAACAACAATGCCGAAATGCGCGCCATCGTCATCCATGCCGCCGATTATGTGAGCGAAAATCATATCGCCACATGGGGCAAGATCGGCCGCAGCGAAGGTTGTTTCGCGGTCGCTGAACATATGCTGCCGCAATTGCTGGGCCTGATGGGCCCGGGGCGCATGCTTTACGCGAACAAGCTGAACAGCAACGCCTGACCCGGCTGGGGGTAATGTGCGCGCCTAGCCGCGCACGAACTCGCAAAAATCATGCGCCGTCAGGAACTCCTCCTCGCGCCGGGCGGAGCGGGCGGTGGCTTCCGCGTCCTCGCCCCATTGTTCCAGTTCCCAGGCTTCATCGATGTCCGACGCCTGCCAGATGGTCTCCGGGTCATGGCCGCCTTCCAGCAGGGCGAGACCGCAGACGAGCGATCCCGACAGCGTGACCAAGGTCGACAGGCCGGCAAGCGTGAAGGCGTCATAAGCCGCGACCACCGCGCCCAGGCGCACCAGCGTTTCGGGCGGCTGCGCGACCGGGATGATGCCCTGGGTCACGCGGAAAGTGACGTCATAACGCTGCTGCGCCCAGGCGAGCAACGGGTCCCAGGCCGCAGCCTCCCGCGCGACAAGTTCGGCGGGCCCTTCCGCGCGATAGCAGAGCAGGTCGCTCTCGCCATAATGGGCGATGCCGGCGGCAAAGCTTTCCCGGTTGGGCGCGATCTGGTCGATCGCGCCATTGGCCAGGCCGGTAAAGGGCATGGAGCGGGGATCGACCGCATCACCCTGCGCCCGCCACTCCTGCGCGACCGCTTCGGCCAGGCGCGCGTTGGGCAGGATGAGGGCCGCGCGCGCGGGCGTGCGCACGGGGCGGCCATCCAGCTGAATTTCGAAACCCTCACCAGCGGCGACCACCGCCACTTCCTTGTAGAAACGCTTCACTGAGGCGGCCTTTTGAAGAGCGCCAGCAACAGGCGCGGCACGATGACAAACTGGAACAGGCCGACGATCACGAAGATCGCGCCCATCGCCTTGGCCTTTCCTCCCTGCACCCAGGCGAAACGCTGCATCAGGATGAGGAAGCCGAACATGACGATGAACGCGCCCGACAGGCGAAACAGGCCGAGCGCGAAGAAGCGCTGGCGAGCGACCTTTTCGGGGTCGAGCGGAGGCGGTGGAGGCATGTCGGTCATCGGCTGCGGATATGGCGATCCAGGTCATCGCTGTCCATCGCGACGGCATGGGCCCCCGCCGCGATCAGATCGGCCGGCGCGTGATAGCCCCAGCCGACGCCCAGCGCGCGGACGCCGGCCGTGACCGCCATGTCGATGTCGAAGCTGGTGTCGCCGATCATCACCGTGCTGTCGGGCGATGCGCCCGCGTCCGCCATCGCGGTCAGCAGCATCGAGGGGTGCGGCTTGGACGGGTGACGATCGGCCGTCTGCAAGGTCAGGAAATAGGCATGGATGCCGTGATGGGTGAGGCAGAGCTTCAGGCCGCGGTCCGACTTGCCGGTAGCGACGCCGAGCAGCCAGCCGTCCGCGTCCAGCGCCCGGATCAGGTCGGCGATACCGGGATAGAGCGGCTCCGAAACGGCGTTTTCGTGGCGCAACTGCTGGAAGGCACTCTTGTAGCTTTCCGAGAGCAGATGATGATAGTCGGCCTCCGCGTCCGGCAGCAGGCGCGCGATGGCGAGCGGCAGCGACAGGCCGACCACCGACAGGATGCTCGCACGGTCGGGTGCCACCAGTTTCTCGCCCTCGAAAGCGCGGATCATGGCCGTGCAGATGCTATGCTGGCTGTCGACCAGCGTCCCATCGCAATCGAATACCACCAGGCGGTTGGTCATTTCTTGTGCGGCGCGGCCGATCCGCGCCCGCGACGCTCGCCCCGCCGCCCCTTGCGGATCTGCTTGGCATGCGCGCGCGCGGCCTTCTTCTCATCCTCGCGCGTGGGCTTGCGTTCCACCTCCTCGTCGAGCGGCAGGTCGCCCGAGGAGAGGTCGAAGCCCAGCGAAGCGAGGCTGGCGGCGAAATGGTCGGGCAGGTCGGCGCGCACGTCGACCCGGCCGCCATCAGGATGATCGACCCGGATGCGCCGGGCGTGAAGGTGCATCTTGCGGCTGATCGTGCCGGACAGGAACGCGTCCTTGCCGCCATATTTGCCGTCGCCCACGATCGGGTGGCCGATCGCCGCCATATGGACGCGCAGCTGGTGGGTGCGGCCGGTATAGGGCTGCAGTTCCACCCAGGCGGCGCGGTTGCCCGCGCGCTCGATCACGCGATAGCGCGACCGCGAGGGAAGCCCCTCCTCCTCGTCCACATGCATCTTCTCGCCGCCGGTGCCCGGCTGCTTGGCGATGGGCAGTTCGATCATGCCGTCGTCGATCGAGGGCACGCCGATGACGATGGCCCAATAAACCTTTCGCGCGGTGCGGCTGGAGAAAGCCTTGGCGAAAAAGGCAGCCGATCGCGCCGTTCGGGCAATCAGCAGCGCCCCCGACGTGTCCTTGTCCAGCCGGTGAACCAGCTTGGGCCGTTGGTCGAGGTCGAATTCCAGCGCGTCGAGCAGGCCGTCGACATGGTCGTCGGTCTTGGTGCCACCTTGCGTCGCCAGACCCGGCGGCTTGTTGATGACGATGGCCTGGGCGTCGCGGTGGATGACGAGATTCTGGGCGAAGGTGACCTGATCCTCGCTAAGCTGCGGGCGGACGCGCTTGGGCTTGGCGGTTTCGGCCGCCTTGGGTTCGGCGGGAGGGACGCGAATGGTCTGACCTTCCGCGAGCCGGTCGCCCGGCGCGGCGCGAGCGCCGTCGACCCGCAGCTGGCCGGTGCGCGCCCAGCGCGACACGGCGTTGAAGCCGACGTCCGGCAGATGCCGCTGGAACCAGCGGTCGAGCCGGATGCCGTCATCATCCGCGCCGACGCGAAACTGCCGCACGTCGAGCGAGACGCCCTTGGCCGGCGAAGATTTGACGGGAGCCGGCCTGGGAGCAGACTTGGCGGGGGCCTTGGGCGCATCCGGCTTTCGCGCGCGCGCCGCCTTGGCTGCGCCCCGTGCGCGTCCGGGCGCGCCGGCGCCGGTGGGCTTGCGCCCGCCCCGCGACGGCCCCGAAGGCTTGCCTGGCGGCCGGCCCTTCATGCGACGCTCCGCATGAAGGCAAGGCCGCCCACCAGCGCGGCGACCGCGCCGATCACCGAAAAGGCCACATAGGCCAGTGCCACGCCATACTGCCCCCGCTCCAGCATCAGCACGGTTTCCAGGCTGAAGGAGGAAAAGGTCGTGAAGCCACCCAGCACGCCCACCGCCAGCAACAGCCGGAACGGCTCGCCCGAGCTGGCATGGAAGCGGGCCAGCCAACCGGCCAGCAGTCCCATGGCGAAACCGCCCAGCAGATTGGCGGCGAAGGTCCCCCAGGGCCAGAGTGCGCCCGGCAGCATGTGGCCTGTCAGTCGACCGAGCTGATAGCGCGCCAGCGCGCCCACGGCGCCGCCGCTCATGACGAGGAGGATATTGTTCATGCCGCCCGCCCTAGTGGCAAATCGCGGCAAAGGAAATGGGCGGGACGCGCTTCGCTCGGCTTAGTGGCTCCATCGCCCGATCGCCGTTCGGACAAAGTCGCTCCGAGCGCTGTTCCTCGGCAGTTTAAACCCCGCTCGAACCGAACGGAGGGCTCAACGCCCCTTGTCGGCGATGATGTCGACATTCGTCAGGCCGCCCGGCGCGTCGGTGAAGAGCAGCAGGAAGGCGCTGCCGTCGTCCTTTCGAGTGCCGCCGAGCACATGATCGCCATCCAGCAGCTTATGTTCCGCATCGAATC
>DATEJA010000118.1:0-3929 GCA_035278405.1 Sphingobium sp.
TCGGCATGGATGCCGCCGCCGAAGCTGCCCTCGGCGCGATGCACGGCGAAGAAGCCGCGCACTTCGGCCAGGATGCGGTCGAACGGCCGCGTCTTGTAGCCGTTGGCCGCCTTGATGACATTGCCGTGCATCGGGTCGCAGGACCAGACGACGGGATGACCTTCCTTCAGCACGGCGCGAACCAGCTTGGGCAGCCCAGCCTCGATCTTGTCATGACCATAGCGCGTGATGAGCGTGATGCGCCCAGCCTCGCGTGAGGGGTTCAGAACGTCGAGCAAGCGGATCAGCGCGTCAGGCTCAAGGCTCGGGCCGCACTTCATGCCGATCGGATTGCCGATGCCGCGCAGATATTCGACATGCGCAGAGCCTTCGAACCGCGTGCGGTCGCCGATCCAGAGCATGTGCGCGGAGGTGTCATACCAGTCGCCGGTGAGCGAATCCTGCCGGGTCAGCGCCTGCTCATAGGGAAGCAGCAGCGCCTCATGGCTGGTGTAGAAGCTGGTTCCGCCCAGCTGCGGCACGGTTTCGGGCGACAGGCCACAGGCGCGCATGAAATCGAGCGCCTGGCCGATCTGGTCCGCCATCGCCTCGAACTTCGCGGCCCAGGGGCTGCGGCCCATGAAATCCAGCATCCAGCCATGCACCCGGTCGAGGCTGGCATAGCCGCCGGTCGAGAAGGCGCGCAGCAGGTTGAGCGTCGCGGCCGACTGGTTGTAGGCGCGGACCATGCGTTCCGGATCGGGCTCGCGGGATTCCGCCGTGAAGCCGATGTCGTTGACATTGTCGCCGCGATAGCTGGGCAGTTCCACGCCGCCGATCGTCTCGGTATCGGCCGAGCGCGGCTTGGCGAACTGGCCCGCCATGCGGCCGACCTTCACGATCGGCAGCTTCGAGGCGAAGGTCAGCACCACCGCCATCTGCAGCAGCACGCGGAAGGTGTCGCGGATATTGTTCGGGTGGAACTCAGCAAAGCTTTCGGCGCAGTCGCCGCCCTGCAGCAGGAAAGCCTCGCCGGCCGTGACCTTGGCCAGTTCATGCTTCAGGCTGCGCGCTTCGCCGGCAAAGACGAGCGGGGGAAATTGGCTGAGCTGTGCCTCCACCGCGCCAAGCGCCTGGGCATCACGATAGAAGGGCATCTGGATGCCCTTATGCTCCCGCCAGCTTTCCGGCGTCCACTTCGCCGCCACGTCGAGTCTCCCAAAGCTACAAAAATAGGGGCCGCACCTACGACTATGTAGGGGCTAAGGCAAGTTTATAGCGGCCGAGCCTCCGGCCGGGCTAATGACCTGGCGCTACCCAATCGACTGGCGTCATTTATGGCAAGGGTAGCGGCTGTTGAGCGCGACGCTGACCAGCACGGATGCAGGCGCCTTGCGCTGGTCGGGATAGCGTTCGAGATAGGCGATGACGATGCGGCGAACTTCTTCCGCATCCATCTGCGCGGGCCAGCAATTGGGCTGGGTGCGGCCGATGAAGACGTCCTTCTTGATGCCATCGACCGCGCCGACGATATAGGCGGTGCAGGCGAGCGCATATTCAGGCGCCTTGTTGCGGCACTTGGCGAGCAGGGTCGCGCCGGTTTCGAACATGAAGGTCTGCGCCGGCGCCGGAGGGGGCGCCACGCCGCCGAGCGCCACGATGATCGCCAGGACGAACCATTGCATGGCCGGAGGGTGCGCCCTCCCGCCGCGTCTGTCCAGGCGAATCGGCGCGGGATCGCCACGGCTCATCTCATTATAACGTTCGCGTAACATGCTGGTAAGTCGTGATTTTACCCGAGCGTCAGGCGCCAGTCCCAGCGGAGTGGATCACCGTCCATCACCTCCACGCCGCGCGCGATCAGGCCGTCCCGAATCTGGTCGGACAGGGCGAAATCCTTGTCCGCGCGCGCGGCTTGGCGGCGATCCAGCTCCGCGTCGATCTCTTCAGGCGTGATCTGCGCATCCTTGGGCGCCAGGCGCAGGTCGGCCCGGGTGAGCGTCAGCAGGTTGAGTCCCAATGCCTGGTCGAACGCGGCGATCAGGCAGAGCTTCTCGTCGACCGGCACCTTCTTGAGCGCGATCGCCTCTTCGAGCAGGGGGAGCGCGCGCGGGGTCATGAGGTCGTCGCTGAGCGCGGCATCGAACTGTTCGAGCAACGGCGAGAGCTTGGGATGCAGGTTCGCTCGCAGATATTCGAGGCGCGGCGACTGCCAGGTGATGCCCTCCGCCCGCGCCTTCAGAGCCTCGACACCCATGACGAGGCGCTTCAGGCGGGTCAGGGCAGCGCCCACGCTTTCGGCGCTGAATTCCAGCTCGCTGCGATAATGTGCGCCCAAGCAGAGCAGACGATAGGCGAGCGGATGCACGCCGGCATCGATCAGCGAGAAGAGGGTGGTGAAGCCGCCCTTCGACTTGCTCATCTTGCCCTGGCGGTCCACCAGGAAGTTGTTGTGCATCCACCAGCGCGCGCCGGTGAAGCCCGCGGCGGTCGCGTCCACTTCGCCGCAGCAGGCGTGGAAGGCCTGGTTCTGGGCAATCTCGTTGGGGTGGTGGATCTCGCGATGGTCGATTCCGCCGGTATGGATGTCGAACGGATGACCCAGGCGCGCCTCGCTCATCACCGAACATTCGAGGTGCCAGCCCGGCGCGCCCTTGCCCCAGGGGCTGTCCCACTCCATCTGGCGCTGCTCGCCGGGCGGGGACTTGCGCCAGATGGCGAAGTCCGAAGGATTGCGCTTGCCCGCGACCGGATCGATCCGGCCATGGGCGGCGTCATCGCGCCCGCCGGCGAGCGCGCCATAGTCGGGTACGCTGCCGCTGTCGAAATAGAGGCCGGTGTCGAGTTCGTAGCAATGGGCCGGCGCGATCTTCCGCGCGAATTCGATCATCTGCGGCACATAGTCGGTGGCGACCGTCCATTCGCTGGGCGCGATGATGTTGAGGTCGGCGACGTTCTGCTTGAACGCGTCGGTATAATGGGCCGCGATGTCCCAGATGCCTTTCGCCTGGGCGCGGGCGGCCGCCTCCATCTTGTCGTCGCCCGCGTCGGCGTCGCTGGTCAGGTGGCCGACATCGGTGATGTTGATGATGTGCGTGACGGCCAGTTCCTTCCACAGCAGCGTCCGCCGCAGCGTGTCGGTGAAGACGTAGGCGCGCAGGTTGCCGAGATGGGCGTAATTGTAGACCGTCGGCCCGCAACTGTAGACGCGCGCGTGACCCGCCTCGATCGGCGCGAACGGCTCGATGCTGCGTGTCAGGCTGTTGAACAGGCGCAGGGGCGCGTCGGCATGCTGCTCGGCGGGGGTGAACTGGTCGCTCATGGCCGCAGCCATGCGGCCAGACGGGGCGGGCGTCAACCGGCCAGTTTGCGCCATTTTCTCCCGAAGTTCACACCATATGCGCGCGCGTGCGCGGGCGCGCGTAGGCATCAGGGATTTGGGGATCGACATTTTCAAAGACCGGGCGAGATAGGCAGGTCGGAGGGATGTAGGACAGGGAAGAATCCGATCGGCAGAGGGAAATAGGAGGTTTTTTGCGGCGGCCGTGGCTGGAAGGCCACAGGCGGTGGAGAGGGGGGCGACGCGGCAGGGTGGGGACAGCGATGTGGCAAGCTGGGGCCGCTTCAGCGGACAGAAGCGAACGTGTCAGACATCGTCATCCCAGCACAGGCTGGGATCTCGGGAGGTCGGGTTGTGTCCTATCGCCCGAGATGCCAGCCTTCGCTGGCATGACGAGCTAGTTTGGATGACGAGCCAATCTGGCATGACGCGCTAATTCTGTCCGCTTACTACTCATCAATCCTGCGGGACGGCCAAACTCCCACCCCCTTTGTAACAAATTGTTGCTGGTGCGCCCCTCCCTTGCGTCGGGGCGTTTGTATGCCGATATTGCACATGCGGGCCGGGCCCCTCTGGCGATCGGACTTCGTGAAGCGAAGTCTGGACGTGA
>DATEJA010000119.1:0-2083 GCA_035278405.1 Sphingobium sp.
GAGGAGGGAATGATCGACCCGATCATGCCGGGATGCTTGACGAACTGGCGAAAGAACATGGTCCATTGGGTCAGGAATGACGCCGACCGACCCTTGTCACGCGCCGCTTTGCCAGTCTTCTTCACGGGAATGGAGGCCATCAACTCTCGCCTGTCTGCCTTGATCTGCGGGCCTTGCAAATAACGGCCTGCCTTGCAAGCCGCTTTGCAAAAAGGACCGGACACTTGGGGACCAGTCTCGCCAAGCGAACGCGCGAACAGGCGGATGGGTTCATCCGCCTGTTCGCTGGTCCTTGTCAGCTTTGACGCTCCCGCGCACGCAACATGCCCGGCGACACGAAGCCGATCGGGTCGACGCGCATGGCGCTCTGCTTCAGCTGGGCTTGGATCTGCTCATATTCATGCTCCATTTCCGGCGTGACGGACGCGCGGGTTTCCTCCAGCGCCGCGTCGAAATGGGCCTGGCCGACCTTTTCGACCGACAGCGACTGGCGCAGCGCGATGAGGCCGGCGCGGCGCACCAGATCCTCCAGGTCCGCGCCGGTGAACCGCTCGGTCCGCTCGGCCAGGCTGTCGAGATCGACATCCTCGCCCAGCGGCATCTTGGCGGTATGGATCGCCAGGATGCGCCGTCGCCCCGCCTGGTCGGGCACCGGGACATAGATGAGTTCATCGAAGCGCCCGGGCCGCAGCAAGGCCGGGTCGACCAGCGTCGGCCGGTTGGTCGCGCCGATGACGACCACCGACTGCAGTTCCTCCAGACCGTCCATTTCGGCGAGGATGGTGTTCACCACCCGCTCCGTCACCGCCGGTTCGCCCAGGCCCCCGCCGCGCGCGGGCACCAGGCTGTCCAGTTCGTCGATGAAGATGACGGTCGGCGCCACCTGCCGCGCGCGGGCGAAGAGGCGGGCGATCTGCTGTTCGCTCTCCCCATACCATTTGCTCAGCAGATCGGACGATTTGGTCGCGATGAAATTGGCCTGCGCCTCGCGCGCGACAGCCTTGGCGAGCAGCGTCTTGCCGGTGCCGGGCGGGCCGTAGAGCAGGAAACCCTTGGCCGGGCGGATGCCGATGCGGCGGAAGGCGTCGGGGTCCTTGAGCGGCAGCTCCACCCCTTCCTTGAGTCGCATCTGCGCGTCGTCCAGGCCGCCGATATCGGCCCAGCCGATATTGGGCGCCTGCACCATCACCTCGCGCATGGCGGAAGGCTGGACACGCTTGATCGCGGCCATGAAATCGTCCCGCGTGACGGAAAGCTCCTCCAGCACGTCGGGCGGGATCGTCCCCTCCTCCAGGTTAAGGCGCGGCATGAAGCGGCGCACCGCCTCGATCGCCGCCTCGCGGGTGAGGGCCGCAAGGTCCGCGCCGACGAAGCCGTAGGTCATGCGCGCCAGCTCGCTGAGGTCGACGCCCTCGGCCAGCGGCATGCCGCGCGTGTGGATGCCCATGATCTCGCGCCGCCCGCGCTCGTCGGGCACGCCGACGATGATCTCGCGGTCGAAGCGGCCGGGACGGCGCAGCGCCTCGTCGATCGCCTCTGGCCGGTTGGTCGCGGCGATGACCACCAGGTTGGTGCGCGGCTCCAGCCCGTCCATCAGCGTCAGCAGCTGGGCGACCAGGCGCTTTTCCGTCTCGCCCGTCACCTGCCCACGCTTGGGCGCGATCGAATCGATCTCGTCGATGAACAGGATCGAGGGCGCGGACTTGGCCGCCGCCTCGAAAATCTCGCGCAGCTGCTTTTCGGACTCGCCATAGGCCGAGCCCATGATTTCCGGGCCGTTGATCAGGAAGAATTCGGCTTCCGATTCATTGGCGACCGCGCGGGCGAGCCGGGTCTTGCCGGTGCCCGGCGGGCCATGGAGCAGCACGCCCTTGGGCGGATCGACGCCCAGCCGTTCGAACAGTTCGGGATAGCGCAGCGGCAGTTCGACCATCTCGCGCAGCTGGTCGATCGCCTCGGCCATGCCGCCGACATCGTCATAGGTGACGTCGGCGCGCCGGGATTCGCGCGGCTCCTCATATTCGGCGCGCAGGTCGATCTCGGTCTCGGCATCGATCAGCACGAAACCCTTGGGCACGGTCGA
>DATEJA010000120.1:0-5664 GCA_035278405.1 Sphingobium sp.
GAATGGCCGATCACGGCTATCGAACTGCGCTCCACCATCACATCGGACGGCCGGCTGCTGCTGTCGCTGGAGCCCGTGGCGATCACTCCGCCCGAAGCGGATGAGGTGGTGGTAGCGGTAGAGGCCGCGCCGCTGAATCCCTCAGACCTCGGTCTCCTGCTGGGGCCGGCCGACCTTTCCACCATGGCCGCCGAAGGCACGGAGGAAAGTCCGCAGCTCACCGCCGCCGTCCCCAGGGAGGCCATGGCGTCATTGGCGGCGCGGATCGACCAGCCGATGCAGGTCGGCAATGAGGGCGCCGGAACGGTTGTGGCGGCCGGTTCGGCGGTGCGCGGCCTGCTGGGCCGGAAGGTCGGCATGTTCGGCGGGGCCATGTACACGCAGTTTCGCAAGCTCGCCGCCGCCGATTGCGTGCCCCTGCCAGAGGATGCGAGTGCCGCTGACGGCGCGTCGATGTTCGTCAATCCTCTCACCGCGCTCGCCATGGTGGAAACGATGCGCGCCGAAGGCCACCGGGCGCTGGTTCATACGGCCGCCGCGTCCAATCTGGGGCAGATGCTCAATCGCCTCTGCCAGGCCGACGGCGTCGCGCTGGTCAACATCGTCCGCAGCGAGCGTCAGGCGGAATTGCTGCGCTCGGCAGGTGCGCGCCATGTCGTCGACAGCAGCGCCGCCAGTTTCGCGCAGGATCTGGAGGAGGTGATCGCGTCCACCGGCGCGACCATCGCCTTCGACGCGGTCGGCGGGGGGCGGCTCGCCCATGCCATTCTCCACGCCATGGAACGGGCGCTCAGCCGGAACGCCGGAGCCTTTAGCCGCTACGGCTCGGCAACACACAAGCAGGTCTATGTCTATGGCTCGCTCGATACCGGCCCGACCATACTCGACCGCAGCTATGGCATGGCATGGGGCGTGGGCGGGTTCCTGCTGACGCCGTTCCTGCAAAGGATCGGCCCTGTCGGCGTCGCCAGACTGCGCGCGCGCGTGGCAGCGGAACTCAGGACGACCTTCGCCAGCCACTATAGCGGGGCCGTTTCCTTCTGGGAACTGTTGGACCCGCAGCGGCTGTCCGCCATCGCCCGGCGCGCGACGGGTGAGAAATATCTGCTCGACCCCAGCCTGCGGTAAAGGGATAATCCTATGAGAGGCGTTGTTCCGCCCGCCGACAACCGGCTGATCGCCATGCAGTTCGAGGCGGCGCCCGGACTTTCCCGGCTGCGTGCGCTCAACGAAAATTTCGGCGCGGCGACGCCCGATCTCGTCCAGGCCGTGCTCGACGAAGCGGCGCGCTTCGCGTCGGGTTTCCTAACGCCGCTCAACGATGCCGGCGACCGTGAGGGATGCGTCCTGGCGGAAGGGCGGGTGCGCACCGCGCCGGGCCACCGCGAAGCCTATGACGCCTATGTCGCGGGCGGATGGCCGACGCTGGACCAGCCGACCGGTGAAGGCGGCCAGGGCTTGCCCCTCGCACTTGCCTTCGCGGTGCAGGAAATATTCGATCGCAGCTGTCCGGCCTTCGGGATGCTGCCGGTGCCGCAGCGGTCGGCGGCGCGGCTGATCGCCGCCTATGGCGACGCGGCGATGAAGGCGGAATGGCTGGCCCCGCTGATATCCGGCGCCTGGGCCGCCACCATCTGCATCTCCGAGGCGGAGGCCGGATCGGACGTGGGACGGCTGCGCACGCGCGCCGAGCCGACCGGGGATGGCGAATGGGCGGTCACCGGCGAAAAATGCTGGATATCGTTCGGCGATCATGACCTGACGCAGCGGATCGGCCATTGCCTGCTCGCTCGAACGGCGGGCGCGGACGGGCTCAGCCTGTTCCTCGTATCCGACCGCATCGGCCCCAACCGCATCGGCGAAGCGCGCAACGGCGTGGTCGTGCGGCGGATCGAGGAGAAAATGGGCCTCCACGCTTCGCCGACCTGCGCGCTCGGTTTCGAAGGCGCGCGCGGTCGCCTGATCGGCACGGAGGGGCGCGGTCTGCAGCAGATGTTCGTGATGATCACGAACATGCGGCTTGCCACCGGTGCGCAAGGGCTGGCGATCGCGGCCGGGGCGGCCGATCTGGCGCTCGCCTATGCACGCGAGCGGCGGCAGGGCGGGAACGGCGGCGCGCCCGTCCCGATCCATCGTCATGCGGATGTGCAACGCATCCTGCTGGAACAGGCCGCCAAGGTGGAAGTGCTGCGCGGATTGTTGCTGGCCACGGCGAATCTGGGCGATCTGGCGGCGCATGAGCCGGAGGAGGAGGCGCGCAAGGATGCGGCGGCCCTGCTGCAATGGCTCCTGCCGCTGGTGAAGACGACCGGCGGCGAATTCGCCTTCGATGTCGCGAGCGACGCCATTCAAGTGCTGGGCGGCGCGGGCTACACCCGCGAATGGCCCGCCGAGCAGATGCTGCGCGACGCCCGCGTCCTGACCATCTTCGAAGGCACGACGGGCATCCAGGCGCTCGACCTGCTCCACCGCAGGCTGAGTGGCGACCGGCGCGGCCTGCGCGCCTTCCTGGCCCAGGCGCGCGAGGATGCCGCCGCGCACGGGGCGGCACGGGCGCTGCTTCCGGTGCTCGATCTGCTGGAAGATGCCGCTCAGCGTCTCGCCCAGATGCCCGATCCGCGTGCGGCGGAAGCCGGCGCGACCGCTTTCCTGCATCTCGCGGCCCTGGCGGCGACAGGCTGGATCGCGGCACGGCTCACCGCTATCGCGGGCGCAGGACCGGAAGCCGAACGGCTACGTGCCGCCGGGCGGCATTGGCTGACCTTGATACCCGCGCGCGCTGCGGCATGCCATGCCGAAAGCACCCAAGGGCTCGCCCTGATCGAAGAGTTCGCGAATATCGACGCGGGTTGACGGCAATCGATCACGATCGTCGTGGAAATCACGCCAAGACAGACCCCTGTTCAATCAGAATAGAGGCCTGTTTTTCGGCGGCATATTGCGGCAGGGAACCCGCCAGGAGCCCCCGCCGGGCGCATCAGGCGCCCTGTTTCGACTTGTCGTAAGCGCCGAGGCCGGGCTTGTAGCTCTTGTCGTCGATGAACTGCTTTATGCCTTCCTTGCGGCCTTCATTGTCGTAGCTGTTGGCCGCTTCCTGCGCGCGGACCAGATAGTCCTCGGCATTGTCATAGGCCATTTCGCGGACGCGGCGGATGGCATCCTTGGTGGCCTTCAGCGCAACCGGGTTCTTGGTCAGCAGGACGTTCGCGACTTCGATCACGCGATCCTTGAGCCGGGCGAGCGGCAGCGCTTCATTGACAAAGCCCCATTCGGCGGCTTTCTTGCCGTCGATATTCTCGCCCATCAGCGAATGATACATGGCGTTGCGGAAATTGGTCAGTTCGACCGCGACCTTCGCCGCGCCGCCGCCGGGCAGGATGCCCCAGTTGATTTCCGACAGGCCGAACTGCGCCTCTTCCGCCGCGAAGGCGAGATCACAGGCGAAGAGCGGACCATAGCCGCCACCGAAGCACCAGCCATTGACCATGGCGATGGTCGGCTTTTGATACCAGCGCAGGCGGCGCCACCAGCCATAGCTTTCGCGCTGGGCGTTCCGCGTGCCCTTGAGGCCCTGCGCTTCGGTCTCGCGGAAATATTCCTTGAGGTCCATGCCCGCGGTCCAGGCAGTGCCTTCGCCGGTGAGGACAAGGACGCCGACATCGTCACGATATTCCAGCGCATCCAGCACGCGCATCATCTGACGGTTGAGGCGGGGCGACATGCAGTTGCGCTTCTCCGGACGGTTCAGGCTGACCCAGGCGATGCCGTCCTCAACGGTGAAGGTGACGGTTTCAAGCTCGACGGGATCGATGCCGTCGACGTGCAGGATATTGGTCATGCGATAATCTCCGAAAAATCAGGGAAAGAGGTGTCAGATCGGATAATGGCCGGGCTCGGTTTCCATGGTGATCCAGCGCAGTTCGGTGAAGCTGTCGATGCCGGCCCTGCCGCCGAACCTGCCATAGCCCGACGCCTTGGTGCCGCCGAAGGGCATCTGCGCCTCGTCATGGACGGTGGGGCCGTTGACATGGCAGATGCCCGACTGGATCTGCCGCGCCACCTTCAGCCCTCGCGCCGTGTCGCGCGTGAAGACCGAGGCGGAGAGGCCATATTCGGTGTCGTTGGCAAGTTCGATCGCATGGGCCTCATCACGGGCGCGGGCGATGCCGACGACCGGGCCGAAGCTCTCATCGCGGAACAGCTTCATCCGCGGCGTCACGCGGTCGATGACATGGGCAGGCATCAGCACGCCTTTCGCTTCGCCGCCGTTGAGCTGCTTCGCGCCCAATGCCAGCGCATCGTCGACCAGCGACCGCACATGGGCGACGGTCTTGACGTCCACCACCGCGCCGAGCGGGGTCTTGCCTTCACGCGGATCACCCACGGCCATGGTGGCGACCTTGGCCTGAAACTTCTCGGCAAAGGCGTCGGCAATGGCATCGACCACGATGATCCGTTCGGTCGACATGCAGATCTGGCCCTGATTCATGAAGGCACCGAAGGCGGCGGCCTTCACCGCTTCGTCGAGGTCGGCGTCCTCCAGCACGATCAGCGGTGCCTTGCCGCCCAGTTCGAGCAGCACGGGCTTCAGATTTTCGGCGCAGCGCCTGGCGATGATCTTGCCGACAGCGGTGGAGCCGGTGAAGTTCACCCGGCGCACCGCCGGATGGTCGATCATCGCGCCGACCACCTCGGCAGCATTCTGCGGCGCGTTGGTGATGAGGTTGACGATGCCGCCGCCAAGACCCGCTTCGACAAAGGCCTCGATGATCAGGCCATGGGTGCGGGGGCATTGTTCCGAAGCCTTCAGCACCACCGTATTTCCGCAGGCGAGCGGCACGGCGACGGCACGGGTGGCGAGGATGATCGGCGCGTTCCACGGCGCCATGGACAGCACGACACCGGCGGGCTCGCGAACCGCCATGGCGATACAGCCGGGCTTGTCGGACGGGATGACCTCACCGCCGATCTGGGTGGTGAGGCCGGCCGCCTCGCGCACCATGGCGCTGGACAGGCCGATGTTGAAACGTGCCCAGCCTTCGGTCGCGCCGATTTCCTCCATCATGGCATTGATGAAGTCGGCGGCCCTGGCGTCGAGCGCGTCGGCCGCCTTCATCAGGGCGGTGCGACGGGCGTTGGGACCAAGCGCCGACCAGGCGGGGAAGGCAGCCTTGGCGGCTTCTATGGCGGCAATCGCATCATCCACGCCAGCGGCGGCGGCGCGGGTCGCGATGTCGCCCGTCACCGGATTGGCGCGGTCGAACGTGGCAGCGGCAGCCCGCGATTCGCCGCCGATAATCAAGAGAATTTCCGATGCTGGCATATCCCATCCCTCCTTTATTGCTATATCACATAGCAATATTGATTGTTCTGGACAATAGCATTATCGGTCAGTGCATGGAGCAGCCCGCACCCGTCAAAACCCTGCACGATCCCATTTCGTCGCGCCTTGGCTATCTGCTGCGCCGGGCGTCCCAGGTGATGATGACGGAACTGGGCACCGCTCTGGCGGGGGTCGGACTACGCCCGGTGGAAGGAACGATCCTGATTTTGGTCGGCGCCAATCCGGGATGCATTCAAAGCGATCTGGGGCGGATGCTGGGGATCAAGCGGGCCAATATGGTGCCGCTGATTTCAGCCCTTCTGGCGCGGGGCTATCTGGAG
>DATEJA010000121.1:0-5847 GCA_035278405.1 Sphingobium sp.
CAACCCTGTCGCCGGTTCAATCAGCGACAAGGTTGCGGGAGTGTTTATCAGCCCTTAGCGGCAGATGCGCACCCGGACGTCGCGGTCGCGATAATAGTCATAGCGCCATTCGGTCCAGCAGCGCTGGCGGTAGCGATAATGGTTGCGCCGGCCGTCGCGCCAGTAGCGGCGGTCGTCATCACGCCAGCGGCGCCCATCCCAGCGACCGTCACGATCGCGATCCCAGTCGCGGTCGCGGCGCCAGTCGCGATAGCTGTCATTATAGCCATAGCCATAATATTGGGCCTGGGCGGGCACGGCCGCCGCGCCGAGCGTGGTGATGGTCAGACCGAGCGCCGCCGCGCCCTTCCACAAGATGTTCATCGTCCTCTCTCCTCACTTGCACCCCGACGCATGGGCGTAAGCGGGGTCACGGGAGAGAAGATGCACCCGCCCGACTGAACCGGGCGGGAACGGGGCTGTCAGGAAGCGTTCAGGGGCAGATTGCTGCGTCAACGCCCGTCGTGCTCCTGTAAGGGCAGAGCCCAGTCGAGATGGCGGAACTGGGTTCCTGCCTTCGCAGGAACAGGGCGGTGCCCGGTCAGCGGGCTATTTCCCCCGAAGCGCCGCCTCCGCTTCGCCGATATAGTCGCGCGTGATCGGCAGGGCGTGGCGGTCGCGGACATATTGCACCTGGTAATTCACCATGCTGCCATGTTCGAACACCGTCGCCGCGCCGGCGAGGTAGAAGGTCCAGAGGCGGAAGAAACGCTCGTCATAGAGCGCGATGATCTCCGCCTTGTTCGCCATCGTCCGCTTGTACCATTCGCGGATGGTGAGGCCGTAATGCATCCGCAGCACCTCCACATCGGTGACCATGAGGCGCGTGCCCTCGCTGCCCTGGATCATTTCGGAAAGGGCCGGGATGTAGCCGCCGGGGAAGATATATTTCTGGGTGAAGGCGTCGGTGATGCCCGGCCCGTCGACCCGGCCGATCGTGTGGATCAGCATCACGCCGTCGGGCGCCAACAATTCGCGGCATTTGTTATAGAAGGTGCGGTAATCCTTCGTGCCGACATGTTCGAACATGCCGACCGACACGATCCGGTCGAACGGCCCTGCCACATCGCGATAGTCGATCAGTTCGAAGCGGACATGGTCGGCAACCCCGGCTTCCTGCGCGCGCTGGCGGGCGACCTTGAGCTGTTCTTCCGACAAGGTGACGCCGGTCACGTCGACGCCGCAGGTGCGGTGCAGGTAGAGCGCCATGCCGCCCCAGCCGCAGCCGATGTCCAGCACCTTCATCCCCGGCTTCAGGTTGAGCTTGGCGGCGATATGCGCCTTCTTGTCCTCCTGCGCCTGCTCCAGGCTGATCCCGGCCTCATTGGCGGCATCGGGCCAGTAGGCGCAGCTATATTGGCGGTCGCGGTCGAGGAAGAGGGCATAGAGCGCGCCCGACAGGTCGTAATGATGGGCGACATTGGCCTTGGAGCGGGCGCGGTGATTGGCGGCCCAGAGCCTGCGCCGGATCGACTTGAAGCCGCGCTTCACCCCGCCCATGTCGCTGATCGACTTGCCGCTTTCCCAGGCATTGTTGGCGCGGATCAGCGAGATCAGTTCCATGATCCCGCCGCCCTCTATGCTCACGCGGCCGTCGATATAGGCTTCGGCCATCCCCAGGCGCGGGTCCTTGATGATGTCGAACGGCACGCGCCGGTCGTGGAAGCGCAGCGCCAGCGACGGGAAGGCGGGATCGGGGGTGCCGACCGTCGCTTTCCTGCCGTCCTGATAGATGATGGTCAGCTGTCCGCGCGTGACCAGCCGCTTGATGACCCGATCGAATAATCTCATGGGCGCGCAACCTGTCAGGTCGTCTGGCCGCCGTCAAATGCCCGCATACCAATCATAGCCGGCGCGGTCTTCCCAATAGCCGCCCTTGCCGCCGTGGATCGCGGCGAGGCTGTCAACCGCCTTGATCTGCATCAGAAATTTGGCCTGTTTATAGCCCAGATGCCGCTCCACTCGCAGCCGCAGCGGCGCCCCATTGGCGACGCGCAGCGGCTGGTCGTTGAGCGCGAAGGCGAGGATCGTCTGCGGGTGGAAGGCGTCGATCAGGTCAATGCTTTCATAATAGGGATGGCCGCTGCCCATGGTGTCGGCGCACTCCAGGACGATGTAGCGCGCGCGGTCCTTCATCCGTGCCGCGTCGAGGATGAGGCGCAGCGGCACGCCGCGCCACTTGCCGATCGCGCTCCATCCCTCGACGCAGTCGTGGCGGGTGATCTGCTCGCGATGGGGGAGGGCGTGGAGCTGGGCGAGCGAGAGCGAGAGCGGCCGGTCGACCAGCCCCCTGACCTGGAGCCGCCAGTCGGCAAAGCCGTTCCGCCACAGCGCCCGATATTCCGGCGTGTCGGGATTGGCGGTGCCGTTGGGGCGGAAGAAGGGGGAGATCTGGTCGGGCCGGAACTCCCGCGCCAGCGCGTCGCGCGCCATCAGGCCGCGCTGGGCCCAGCGGTGGAAATTCTCGGCGGAGAACAGCAGGTCCCGCACGCCCTCGTTGCGGGCGAGCCGGTCGCATGCCGCAAGGCTGGCCGCTGCGCCCAGGACAAGGGTCCGGCGGTCGAGGATCATGTCCGCGCCTGCGGCAGGCGATAGCGGCCGGTGATCATCGATCGCACCTCGTTGAGCGGGCCGGCGAGCAGCACCATCAGGATGTGGACGAGGAAGAAGGCGACCAGCGCGGCGGCGGTGATGAAGTGGATCGACCGCGCCGACTGCCGCCCGCCGAACAGGTCGATGAGCCACGGCCAGGCCGCGTCCATGCCGGGCGACATGGTAAGGCCGGTCAGGATGACGAGCGGCAGCGCGATAAAGATGACGCCGATATAGCTCGCCTTCTGCAGCACATTGTAGCGCAGCGCCGCTTCCCCGGTCGGGAAGCGCAGCCGCGCATGGTCGGCAATGTCGCGCCAGACATGGCGCGGCGCCAGTTCGCCGCGCCGGAAGGCGAGGTCGCGGAAGAGATGCCGGCCAAGCAGGCTCCAGAGCATATAGGCGAGCAGCGCGAAGGCGAAGATCGGCGCGGCGGTCAGGTGCCAGTGGCGCGACATGGCGAGGTTGTAATGGGCGGGCAGGGTGATCCAGCCGCCGAACCGCTCCAGCTTCAGCCAGGGATGGTCGAAATTCGCGCCATATTGCCCCCAATAGAGGCGCGGATGGGCGTTGAAGATGCCAAGGCCGCTGGTCAGCAGGATATAGAGCAGCAGCGCGTTGCACCAATGCCAGAGGCGCGTGGGCCAGCGGTGGCGCAGCACCGTCCGGCGCGGAGCGTCGGGCGCGGGGGAGGCGGCCTCATCCATGGCGGGATGTTACCCTTTTGCATCAGTCTCGTCAAAATGCGTCATCCGGCCTCGCTTGATCGAGATCGGGGAAGTTCGTTCATCTTCCGGCCAGAAATCGGGTCCGATAAGCGCGGCCGGCGGACGGGGATACGACGCCCCTGCCTGTCGGCGGACCTAAGTGACTGTTGCGAAATGGCATCATTCACCGATAATGTTCATATCGATGTTGCAACATCGGCCGAAGATCAGCATATGGCCGCCAGCCGACCATCAGGTTGGCAAGCAGGACGAGAGTAAAGGATGCCCATATGCTTGGCAGCCTGAAGGTGATCGCAACGAGATAATCGCGACACCACTCCCGTGAACGGAAAGACGCGCGGCCAGTCCTTGGCCGAAGCGCGTATGATTGAAATGAGGACTTTATGAAGACTGTGATTTTCGCAGCCGCTGCTGCTGTCGCCGCTGTTTCGGCTCCCGCTTTCGCGCAGGACGCCGCTCCCTTCACCGGCCCGCGCGCCGGCGTGACCGCTGGCTATGACAGCTTCGGCAACGAAGGCGTGAGCTACGGCGTGAGCGCGGGCTACGACGTCGCCCTGACCCCGTCGATCACCTTCGGTCCGGAAGTGACGCTGGGCGACAGCACCGTTGATGCCGCCGGCGTCGAAGTCAGCCGCGATCTGGCCGCTTCGGTCCGTCTGGGCTACATCCTGACCCCGCAGGTCCTGGCCTTCGGCAAGGTCGGCTATGCCAGCACCCGCATCGAAGTCGCCGGCACCGGAGCTGCCTTTGAAGGCGTCCGTTTCGGTGGTGGTGTGGAATTTGCCGTCACCGGCAACACCTACATCTCGGCTGAATATCAGCGCACCGAATATGAAAACAACGGCAGCCGCGACGCTGGCGTTGTCGGCGTCGGTTTCCGTTTCTGATCCCTCTCGATTGGAAATCAGGGAAGGGCGGTCCATTCGGGCCGCCCTTTTCCGTTGGGATCTTCCTTTCCCCGGCGAAGGTTGGCTCCGGTGGCGAGGTGGGACCTAGGCCCCGGCCTTCGCCGGGGAACGGCGCTTCCATCTATAGCGCCCCCATCAGCGCCAGCACCACGCCGCCGACGACGAGCAGCAGCCCCATGACCTCGCTGCGGCTCATCCGCTCGCCCAGGTAGAAATGGCCAAAACCCAGGGTGAAGGCGACCTCCACCTGCCCCACGATCCGCACCAGCGCGACCGGCGCGGTCGCAAAGCCGGTGAACCAGCAGGCCGATCCCAGCGCCGAAAGCAGCCCGACCTGCCCTGATACGCGCCAGCCGCGCAGCACCTTGGCCATCTCGCCGGGCTCGCGCAGCAGCAGATAGCCGCCCTGCGTCAGCGTCTGCAGCGTGACCGTCACCGCCAGCACGACGAGCGCGGCCTGAACCGGGTCGCTACCGCCCACCTGCTGCGTCGCGCGGCGGATGGCGACGGCGGTCAAGGCGAAGAAGAAGCCCGACGCGATTCCGGTGAGCGCGGCGGGCTGGCCCAGCGCCTTGAGCAGATCGGCCGGCCCCATCCGCTTGCCGCCGGTCGAGAGCAGCATCACGCCCATCACCCCGCAGCCGATCCCCGCCCAGGCAAGCGGAGGCAGGCGCTCGCCCATCAGCAGGAAGGAAAGGATGGCGCCCTGCACCGCCTCCGTCTTCGAATAAGCCGTGCCGACGACGAAATTGCGATGGGCAAAGGCCAGGATGAGGAGGTTGGTCGCGACGATCTGCGCCAGCCCGCCGGCCAGCGCGAAGAGGAGAAAGCCGGGATCAGGCGAGGGCAGGGGCGCGGGGAAGAGCAGCCGGTAGCCGCCGAGCAGCGCGAGCGCGAAAGGGAGGCCGTAGAGATAGCGCACGAGGCCGGCGGCATTGACCGATAGGCTGTGGCTGACCCGCCGTTGCACGGCGGTGCGCCACGCCTGGGTGGCGCCGGCGAGCAGCGTGGCGGGGAGCCAGAGGGGGAACGTCATCATGGCCGGTGTATAGACGTCAAATATGCATCGTCATCCAGCCGGTTAGCTGAGATTGGCCCGCGGACAAAGCTATGCCCTGCACGGGGAGCACGGTGACGCTTTTGATCATTGCGGAGCACAAAAGAAAAGCGCCGCCCGTAGATGCGGGCGGCGCCTTGCTGCTCCGGGGGAGGATTTGGGTGCCTTACGCGCCTTCGAGGAGATGTTCCTTCTTGATCTTTTCCTGCCAGACCAGCGGGGCGAGGCGGTGGACATTCTGGCCTTCGCTGTCGACGGCGACCGTCACCGGCATGTCCTGCACGTCAAACTCGTAGATCGCCTCCATGCCGAGATCCTCGAAGCCGACCACCTTGGCCGCCTTGATCGCGCGGGCAACGAGGTAGGCCGCGCCGCCGACCGCCATCAGGTAGGCGCTCTTATGCTTGGCGATGCTGTCGGTTGCCGCCGGGCCGCGCTCGGCCTTGCCGACGCAGGCGGCGAGGCCCTGTTCCAGCATCATGTCCATGAACTTGTCCATGCGGGTCGCGGTGGTGGGACCGGC
>DATEJA010000122.1:0-9491 GCA_035278405.1 Sphingobium sp.
GGCTCATCCGCGCGAGCACCCGGTCGATGCTGGCCAGCAGCGCGGGCACATGCGCATCGCCGGGATGCACCGCGACACGGGCAACCGGCGCGGCGCGCAGCAGCGGCGGCAGCAGCCGCGCGGCCAGCAGCGAGGAGGCGATCCGCGCCCGGCTGCGGCTGGCCCAGGTGATCACCGGGCCGCGCGCCAGCACCCGGCCGGAACCGGGCTGCCAGACCTTCATATGATCTTCCGCCAGCGCGAAGCGCGCCTTGGCCAGGGCGTCCAGCGCGGGCCGGCCATAGAGCCAGGCGGGCGCGACGAACCCGGCGACGGGCCGGCCGATAATCTGTTCGATAAGGTCACGCGCGTCATCCATGCGCCGCGCCGCGGTCGCTTCGTCCAACCCCAGAAATTCCCCCTCGCCAGCCGTCATATGTCGCGCCTTGAAACGAGCGGTCGCCCCGCTGTGCACCGCCATGTCCTTGTGAAACCACCCATGGGCAAACATACTGACGCCGTCGTCCGCCCATTCCCGCAGCCGGGTGGCAAAGGATGATGCCGGATCGATGGGATGCTGCCCCCAATGGTCGGGGACGACCAGCATGGCGAGGTCACGCCGATCCACATGGCGCGAAAGGCGCTCCAGCAACAGGTCGATCTCCGTTTCGAAACGGGGGCCAACATCATGAATCGAAACCAGAAGTCTTTTCATGGCAAGGCCAGTGCCGTTGGAAACAGTTTAAGGCGCGACGGCCGTATCGTCGCTTGTCATGACCTGTTTATTACAGCCATGGGGATGTCGTGCTTTTGCCGCTTCATTAAATTGACGTAATCTTGCGCCCCGAACCGCACGCCGCATCCCATCCGTTCAGGTTCGGGCGGCTTCGAGCGCAGAGGAACAGTGTCAGTCGGGACCGGCAAGACCGAAGCGGATCCGACCTTTTCCGCTTGACGCTATATTCCATGATATATAGCTGACCCCGCGACACACCCGCCAGGAAGCGCGGGGACAAAGCCAAAAGGGGACATTTCATGAGCCAGTTTCACCTCGCGCGCGCCGCGCTGCTGATGACGGCGGCGGCGCCTCTATCCGCTCATGCCGGGCAGGCGCCTGCCGCGCCGTCGGCCGAGGCAGGCGATGCGGCCGGGCCGATCGTCGTCACCGCGCGCCGCCGGGCCGAAGATGCGCAGGCGGTCCCGGTTTCGCTGTCGGTCGTCGACGGCGCGCTGCTCGACCGCAGCTACACGGTCAACACCAGCCAGCTCAGCCAGCTTGTCCCCGCGCTCAACTATTCGTCGGCCAACCCGCGCAACACCGCCTTCACCATCCGGGGCCTGGGATCCAGCGTCGTCGCGGTCAGCCAGGCCAATGACGGGCTGGAGCCGGGCGTCGGCTTCTATGTCGATCAGGTCTATCATGCCCGGCCCGCTACGGCGGCGTTCGATTTCACCGACATCGACCAGATCGAGGTGCTGCGCGGGCCGCAGGGCACGCTGTTCGGCAAGAACACGACCGCCGGCGCGATCAACATCACCACCAGGAAGCCCAGCTTCACCTTCGGCGCCGACGCAGAACTGTCCTATGGCAGCCGCGACTTCGTGCAGGCCAAGGCGGCGGTGACCGGCCCGATCGCGGGAGACATGCTCGCCTTCCGCCTGTCGGGATCGATGACGCGGCAGGACGGCTATATCCGCAACGTCCGCCGCGACGAGGTGCAGAACAATGTCCATAACGACGCGATCCGAGGCCAGCTGCTGTTCCAACCCTCGCCCGATTTCTCGCTGCGGCTGATCGGCGACTGGGCGCAGTTCAAGAATGATTGCTGCGCCCAGGTCTTTGTGCGGGTCGCCCCGACATTGAAGCCCGTTGCCCAGCAATATGCGGCGCTGGCGGCGGGCGCGCCGGGCGGCCCCTATGCGCCCCCCAGCACCAATAGCTATGACCGGGTGACCGACAATGACGCGCCGCTCGGCGTCGACACCAGCGAAGGCGGCGCGTCCGCCATCGCCGACTGGACCGTGGGCAGCGCGACGCTCACCTCGGTGAGCGCCTGGCGCTTCTGGAAATGGGACGCGGCGAACGACCGCGACTATACCGGCCTGCACATCCAGACGACGCAGCACATCCCCTCGCGACAGGACCAGTATAGCCAGGAATTCCGCATCGCATCCAACGCGCCGGGTCCGGTCGACTATGTGGCGGGACTCTATTATTTCAACCAGAAGATCGTCGGCCATCCGATCAGCATCTATGGGCCGCTCGCTTCCTATTGGCTGCTCAACTCGACCAATGCGGCGCTGCTCGACGGCTATCAGAGCAACGGCAACACCGATTTCCGCACGCAAAGCTATGGCGTGTTCGGCGAAGTCACCTGGCACGCCACGCCGCGCCTCGCGATCACCGGCGGCATCCGCTACACTTATGAGGAGAAGGAGGGCAGCTACGACCTGCGCACCTTCGGCGGCAGCGCGCCGACCTCTGCCCAGGCGCAGGGCATATTGCGCGCGCAAAGCTACAGCGCGCGCCTGGCCGACGGCAGCGCGTCGGGCCGCGCCAACATCGCCTACAGGCTGACCGACGATGTCATGGCCTATGCCAGCTATGCGCGGGGCCAGAAGTCGGGCGGCATCAACATGTCGGGCCTGCCGGTCTATCCCGCCGGGGTGCCCGGCCATGCGTCGGGCGATCCGATCCTGAACACCGTCACTGTCCGGCCGGAAAAGAACAGCACATGGGAAGCAGGCCTGAAGACCAGCGCCTTCGACCAGCGGCTGACCTTCAACATCGACGCTTATTATACCCGCGTTACCGATTTCCAGGCCAATGTCGTCGACAATGCGGCGGTGATCGCGCTGCGCAGCTATCTCGCCAACATTCCGAGGGTGACGGTGAAGGGCGTGGAGTTCGACGCCGCAGCCCGGATCGGATCGCATCTGACGCTGCGCGCGGCGGGCGCCTATGCCGACGGCAAATATGCGAGCTACCCCAACGCCCCCTGTCCGATCGAACTGACCGGCAGCGCGACCACCAGTTGCAACTTGTCGGGCAACGGCCTGCCGGGCCTGCCCAGATGGTCGGGCGGCATCGGCGGCGAATATGAGCGGCCGGTGCGGGTCGGCGCGATCGACGGCAGTCTCTTCCTGCGTGCCGACGCCAATGCCAAGACCAGGGTGCTGGGCGATGCGACCGGGTCGGCCTACACCGTCATCGGCGGATATATGCTGGTCAATGCAAGCCTGGGCTATCGCACGTCCCGGTGGGAAGTGGCCCTTTTCGCCCGCAACCTGTTCGACAAGGATTATATGCAGAATCTGACGGTGCAGGCCGGCAACAGCGGCCTCATCGTCGGCACGCCCAGCGAGCCCCGGCTGATCGGCGTGACGATGCGCCTGCACCGATGATGCGCTTTCGCTTGCCCTCTTAAACTGAATTAAATATTAAGTCACCTGTCTGCCGCGCCCCCGGCCTGGCTCTCTTGGGAGCACGACCGGGGAATATCTCTGCGAGCGCGCAAGAAAGAGGGGAAGGGAAAGTCGATGAATGTCACCGCCGATCTGATGCCGGCCGAGCCCCGGCTGGTCACGAAATTGCCGCCGTCCAAAAGCCTGCGGCTCATCTGGATCATCGCTTTCGGATCGCTGATCGTGGCGGGGCCGATCTTCTCCAACATGGCGTTCGCGCCCGGCGCGGATCGGCGGCATGTCGCCGACCTCATGAACAGCCATACCGTGCTCGTCTATTATGTCGGCATCTTCGCGGCGCTCCTGCCGCTCCCTTCCCTGCGCAAATGGACCGGCTATGAACGGGTGCAGGGCGTCATCTGGCCCTTCATGATCATGTCCTACATCACCCAGCTAACCTGGGAGCTGGGCTTCGTTCTGCTGCACGAAAAGATTTCCCATGCCCGCAACGAACCCTGGGCCTATAGCTGGTGGTCGTTCCTCGACGGCGGCGACTATCGCTATCTGAACCCGGAACCGCCGATCCTGACGATGGAAATTCTCGGCATCACCAACGCGGTCGTCGGCACCATCGGCCTCATCTGGCTGAAGCGTTCGAAATTCACCGACTATCGCGCGACCATGCTGGTGATGGCCAACGCCACCATCCAGATCCCGCTCACCTGGTATTATTTCCTGTCGGAAGGGCTGGGCGGCTTCTCCCATGTCAACATGACCAGCTTCATGGACTTCTGGATCAAGTTCATCGGCGTCAACTCGCCCTGGCTGATCCTGCCCTGGATGGTGCTGTGGTGGGGCAATGTCACGCTGAAGAACCAGTTCGCGCTGGCCGCCAAGGCCCGCTGAAGCGCGAGCGGCCGCTTCGTCAGCCGGTGCTGGCGAGGCGGCCCTCTCCATGGATCAACAGCGCGTCCCGACGGGCGAGCACGACCAGCGGCAACCCCGCCTCCGCCGCGCGATCAACGGCCAGCTGGGTAGGCGCGGAAATCGTCACCAGCAGCGGGCAATCCGCCAGCGCCGCCTTCTCGACCAGTTCGTAGGAGCATCGCGAGGTCAGCAGGGCGAAGCCGCCGTCCCAGCCCGCGCCCAACCGCCGCATCGCGCCGACCAGCTTGTCGAACGCATTGTGCCGCCCGACATCCTCGCGCACCAGCCTGATCGTCCCGTCGGCCGCAACCCAGGCGGCGGCATGCACCGCGCCGGTCGCCGCGTTCAACGGCTGATGCTGCCCCAATTGCTCGATAGCCCGGAAGATCGCGGCGCGATCCGCCGCCGACCGCCCCGTCACCCGGGGCAGGGGCCGGATCGCCTGTTCCAGATTTTCGATGCCGCAAATCCCGCAGGAGGATTCCGACGCGCGATGGCGCACCCGCTCCAGCAACTGCGGCACGCGCGTTTCGGGCAAGGTCGCGCGGGCGACGATCCCCCGATCGGTGCGATGCAGATCGACATCGAAGGGCGCGTCGTCAGACCCGATCAGCCGCTCGGCCAGGGCAAAGCCCAGCAGCAGGTCGCCGACATCCTGCGGGCTCGCCATCAGCACCGCATAGCCGATGCCGTTGAATTCGACCGCGACCGGCACTTCCTGGGCCAGAACCCGCTCGACATTCGCCCGCCCGCCCTCGGGCGTCAGGCGGATGAAGGCGGAGCGCGGCGGCGGCGCCTCGCTCAAGCGCCGTTCCGCACGACGGCGTCGTCGCGCTCCGGCATGGTCGCATATCCGATCGGCAGGCTGTGCATCGCCGCCCTTATAGGCCAGGCGCCCGCCGCTTCATAGGCATGGACGGCCGGGCGGCGATCAGGCGAGGGAAGAGCCCGCCGCCGCGCTCTTCACGCCGCGCGACCCGCCCCAGGACGACACCCGCCGATCCAGCGAGATGACGGCGCTGCGGTCGTTCCAGGACTGGATGAGGTCGGGAATATTTTCCGAAGGCGTCGGCCGGCTGAAGAAGAAGCCCTGGGCATAGTCGCAGCCCAGTTCGCGCAGGCGGATGGACTGGCCTTCCTCCTCTATGCCTTCGGCCACCACCTTCATGTTGAGCGCGCGGCCGAGCGTGATCAGCGCCGACACGATCGCGCTGTCGCTTTCCCGCGCGGTGACGCCGCTGACGAAGGAGCGGTCGATCTTGAGCGTGCTGACCGGCAGCGACCGCAGGTGCGACAGCGAGGCGAAGCCGGTGCCGAAATCGTCGAGCGCGAGTGGGATGTTGCACATGTGCAGTTCCTCGATCGAGCGGCGGACCGTGTCGGAGCCCGCGCCCAGGAACACGCCTTCGGTGATCTCGATCTCGATGGAGCCGGGCTCGATCGAATAGCGGTTCATCGTCTCGATCAGGCGGGCGGCGAACCGTTCGCGCCGCAGCTCGGCCGAGGACACGTTGATCGCGACATGCCCGAAATCAAGGCCGCGCGCCCGCCATGCGGCCATGTCGGCGAAGACCTGGCTGGTCATGGTCTGGCCGATCATGTCCGCCACGTCATGATCGTCGAAAGCCGCGTAGATTTCGGCGGGCGATCGGATCGTCCCCAGCGCGTCGCGCCAGCGCAGCAGCGCCTCGAACCCGACCAGTTCGCCGGTCTGCAGCGACACCTTGGGCTGGTAATAGGTCAGGATGGTCCCGTCGCGCACCGCCGTGCGGGCGCGATTGATCATCGCGACACGCTCCTGCATGTCCTCCAGCAGCGACTGTTCGAACATCTGCAGCCGCCCGCGCCCCAGCGACTTGGCGCGGTAGAGCGCAAGGTCGGCATGGCGCAGCAGCTCGGTCGCGACGCGCCCGTCATCGGGGAAGGTCGCGACGCCGATGCTGACCCGACATTCCAGCGAGCGGCCCATGGCGTGCAGGGTCTCGCGGATGTTGAGCGCCCCGCTGCCCAGTTCGACCAGCTGCTCGCGGCTTTCCACATCCTCCACGAGAATCGCGAATTCATCGCCGCCCAGACGCGCGACCATGGCACGACCGGCAAAGGTCGCCTTCAGGCGCGAGGCGAAGCTTTTCAGCAGCTCATCGCCCGCATGGTGACCCATCAGGTCGTTGACGTCCTTGAAATTGTCGATGTCGAGCAGGAACACGCCCAGTTTCTTGAAACCAGCCATGGCGTCTGCCAGCGCCCGGTCGAGCGAGGCGTTGAACATCGCGCGGTTGGGCAGTTGGGTCAGCGAATCATGCTCTGCATTCCAGCGAATCTGCTCCTCGATCAGCACACTTTCATGGATATCCTCGGTATAGCCATACCAGCGGATGATCCGGCCTTCCTCGTCGCGGCGCGGATAGGCCTGCGCGCGCATCCAGCGATACTGGTCGTTCACCATCAACCGCACGCGCACGTCGAACGGCTCGCCGGTGATGTGCGCATGGGCGATGCGGGTGCTGACGGGCTCGATATCGTCGGGATGGGTGGCGGCAAGCCAGCCGCTGCCGGCCGCTTCATCGCGATCCAGCCCGGAATTTTCCAGCCAGCGGTCGGTGAAGTCGATGATGCGGCCTTCGGCATCCGCGATCCAGGGAAGCTGGGGATTATATTCGACGATGAAGCGCAGATTTTCCTCGCTGCGCCGCAGCAGGTCGATCTCGGAGCGTTCGCCGGTCACGTCGACCGCCACGACCTGGATCTGTCCCTGCGCCGCGCGCGTCACGATCCGCACATGCCGGATCTCGCCCGCACGGTCTTGCAGATGCAGCAGCGCTTCGCCACGGCCCGCCAAGAGCGTGGTGCGCGCGAGGCGCAGGACCGGCCCGCGCAGGTCGCGCCGCAAGCCGCGCAGCCAGCCGAGCAGCCGCTGCGGCTCCTCCGAACCGAAGAATCGCGCCGCCGCCGCGTCGGGACGGACCAGCCCGTCCCGCTCCACCAGGCACCGCGACACGCCCGCCGACGCCAGAATATCCTGGTCGCCGTCCATCGAGCCCTGCCTGTCACATATTTTGTCTTCAGGTGGCCACGATGAAGTCCGGTCGGTCATTATGCTCCTGTTGTCCGGGGCATGGCGCGCCCCACTCATATTTATCACCAGACCGTCAATTTTTCGTTAACGGCCAGGAGGGGTGCGGCCCTCCGTTGCTCGATCATCCACGCTAAACCTCTGGACGCAATCAGAATTTCGACGAGAGGCTGATACCATAGGTGCGCGGCGGGCCATAGGCTGCGGTGCGCAACACGCCGATCCCGGACCGATCGTCGGCATAGGTCTTGTAGGTCCGATTGGTCAGGTTTTCGACCCAGGCGGCGACGCTCCAGGCGCCATGGCGAACCCCCACGCGCAGGCTGAGCAACGCCCGCGCATCGCCCTTGAACGCAGCGCTGTTGGTCGGCTCGAAATAGACCGACGACCGATAATCCACGTCGCCGCGCGCGAAGACCGTTCCGAACGCCACCGGCACTTCATATTGCACGGCGCCATAGCCGCTGAAGTGCGGCGCCAGAACCAAGTCGTTGCCCGAACAGTCCGTGCTCTGCCTGCCGCCGGAGCCGGGGACGCCGCAACTGTCGAACCGCTTGTAATGGGCGTCCAGCACGGCGGCATTGCCTTCCAGCAGCAGGCGCGGCGTCAGCGCCAGCGACATTTCCGCCTCCACGCCCTCGATCCGCGCCTTGCCCGCGTTGGTCAGCGCAATGCCGGTGCCCAGCACCTGCGAGACCTGGAGGCGGTCATAGTCGGTATGGAAGGCGGCAAGGTTCAGCCGCAGCCGATTGTCGAACGTCACGGTCTTGAAGCCGACCTCATAGCTGGTCGCCTTTTCGGGCCGGGCGGTGAGTCCGTTCACCGACGAGGCGATGTCGACATTATAGGCCGCGCTCTTGAAGCCCCGCGAAAAGCGAGCATACAGATTGGCGTTGTTCGCTACGGTATAGGAAATGCTCGCGCTGGGCGACCAATCATCATCATTCGACCGGCCGTCGAAGGTCAGGTTCGGCAGGCCCAGAAAGGCGAAGATCCCGGTCACGTCATTCTGGACGAAATGCGCCCGCTTCTTTTCCTTCGTATAGCGGATGCCCCCCGACACAGAGAGCTGGTCGGTCAGCTGGTAATCGAGCCGCCCGAACAGCGCGCCGCTTTGCGTCTTCACGCTGCCGCGCGTGGTCAACACGGGCCAGCCCGGCACGCCGAGGTCCGCGCCAAGGCCAAGGCCCCGGTCGGTGCGGACCAGCTGGTCGAAATAATAGGCGCCGACCAGATAGCGTAGCCGCCCCGCCTCGCCGGCCAGCCGCAGTTCCTGGCTGAAGAAGTGCGAGGAGTCGCTGAAATTGTCGAGCGACACGAAATCGACCTGCTCCTGGTCATCGTCGAGCGAGGCGTCATAGGAGGAATCGCGATAGGCGGTGATCGAGGTCACCGTCATATCGTCCGCCTGCCATTCGCTGGTCAGCGAGACGCCCTGGCTGTCACGGCTCAGCCGGTCGGGCCGATTATTGTTGATATGATGCGGCGCGCGCGAGGGGAAATCGGCCGGATAGCCCGCCAGCGCGTCCGCCTGGAAGAAAGCGGGCGTGCCGCGATCGCGCAGCCCGTCCCAGCGCAGCAGGAAGGACAACTGGTCGGTCGGCGCATATTTGGCCGACAAACGCCAGGTCAGAAGGTCGGTAGAACCGGCGTCCTTGCCGCCCGAAAGATGCTTGTAGAAGCCGTCCTGCCGCGCATAGGCGACGGCGCCGCGCACCGACAGCTGCTCGTTGAGGCGCGCGCCCATGACTGCTTCGCCGCGCCAATAATCGTAATTGCCCGCATCGATGCGGAACGACGCACCCGTATCGACATCCGGCTGTTTGGTCTGCACGTTGATGACGCCGGCAATGGTGTTCTTGCCATATTCGGTCCCCTGCGGACCGCGCACGATTTCCACCCGATCGACGTCCAGCAGATGCTGCACGAAATTTTCCGGCCGTCCCACATAGACGCCGTCGACATAGATGCCGACGCCGGTTTCCAGCCCGATGTTGCGGACCAGGGTCGAAATGCCGCGAATCGAGATCTGGCCCTGCAATTGGCCGGCAATGCCGCCGCTGATGTCGACATTGGGCGCCACGCGCGTCAGGTCGGTGATGGTCTG
>DATEJA010000123.1:0-2483 GCA_035278405.1 Sphingobium sp.
GCTTGTCCATCGGCCGGCCTGTGCAGCAATAAACAAAAGGGTAGGGATCTTATGGCCAGGCGAAAGCTGGTAGTGGGCAACTGGAAGATGAACGGCATGCGGGCCCATCTGGCCGAGGTCGAGGCGATCGGGCGGATCGCCGCCGCGCACCCGGCGGTCGAGGTCGGCCTGTGCGTCCCCGCGACGCTGATCATGGCCGCCGTCGAGAAGAAAGGCGCGGCGTTCATCGGCGGGCAGGACTGCCACATGAACGTCAGCGGCGCCCATACCGGCTGCCTGTCGGCGCAGATGCTGGCCGAAGCGGGCGCGGAATGGATCATCGTCGGCCATAGCGAACGGCGCGAGGCGCAGGGCGAAAGCGACGCCGACGTCGCCGCCAAGGCGCTGGCGGCGCGAGAGGCCGGGCTCAAGGTCATCCTGTGCGTCGGCGAAAGCCTCGACGTGCGCGACGCCGGCGACGCCGAAGCGGTCGTGTCGGCGCAGCTGCTCGCCTCGCTGCCCGAAGGCGCGGCGGCCGACTGGCTCGCCATCGCCTATGAGCCGATCTGGGCGATCGGCACCGGCCGCATCCCGACGATGGCAGCGGTCGCCGCCATGCACGGCGCGCTGCGGACCGCGCTCGCCAGCCGCGTCGGCCAGGGCCAGGCCGACGCCATGCGAATCCTCTATGGCGGGTCGATGAACGGCGACAATGCGGCGGACCTGATGGCGATCGGCGATGTCGACGGCGGCCTGGTCGGCGGCGCCAGCCTGACGGCGGCCAAGTTCGGACCCATCATCGCGGCGGCGGGGTAAGGCGCTTCGGCCGTTCGCTTCGAGCGAAGTCGAGAAGCCGGCCGCAGCGCTCTCGACAAGCTCGAAACGAACGGCTGTGAGAAAGGGCAGGGCGGCTCCCCGGTTGCCCCCGTCGCCCTTCGTCGCTATGGGCTGGCGCAACGCACCCCAATCGGACATATCGCTCGCCCATGTTCACCTTTCTCCTCGTCCTGCAGGCCATCGTCGCAGCCCTGCTCGTCACCGTCGTCCTGATGCAGAAGTCGGAAGGCGGCGGCCTGGGCATGGGGGGCAGCCCAGCCGGGCTGATGTCGGCGCGCGGCGCGGCGGATTTCCTGACGCGTTCGACGACGGTGCTGGCGACGATCTTCGTGACGCTCTCCATCGTGCTGGCGGTGATCGCGTCGGTCCAGCACCGGCCGAGCGATATCGACACCTCGCTGGTGAAGCAGGCGCCGGCGGCGCCCAGCGCGCCGGCACCGGCCGGCAACGCCGATCCGCTCGCCGGCGCGGCGGGTGCGGCCAGCAATGGCGCGGCGGCGAACGGCGCGGTTCCGCTCGCCCGCTGATCCTTTCTTTCCGTTTTCCGATCTTTTTTTGCTCGCGCGTGGATTCGCGCGCTTGCCCAACTCGTTTGTAAAAGGCTAAGCCTCTCCTCCCATGGCGCGGTATATTTTCATCACCGGCGGCGTGGTCTCCTCGCTTGGCAAGGGCCTTATGGCCGCATCGCTCGCAGCTTTGCTGCAGGCGCGAGGTTTCCGTGTGCGTATCCGGAAGTTCGACCCCTATCTCAACGTCGATCCGGGCACGATGAGCCCGTATCAGCATGGTGAAGTCTATGTGACCGATGACGGGGCGGAAACCGACCTCGACCTTGGCCATTATGAGCGCTTCACCGGCGTCTCCGCGCGCCAGTCGGACAATGTGACGCAGGGCCGCGTCTACCAGACGATCATCCAGCGCGAGCGGCGCGGCGACTATCTCGGCGCGACCGTGCAGGTGATCCCGCACGTCACCGACGAGATCAAGGCGTTCGCCACCGCCGATACCGACGACCTCGACTTCGTCCTGTGCGAGATCGGCGGCACCGTGGGCGACATCGAATCGCTGCCCTTCATGGAAGCGATCCGCCAGCTGCATAACGACCTCGATCGCGGCCAGTCGATCTTCGTCCATGTGACGCTGGTGCCCTATATCGCGGCGGCGGGCGAACTGAAGACCAAGCCGACCCAGCATAGCGTGCGCGAACTGACCTCGCTCGGCATCCAGCCCGACATCCTGCTCTGCCGCTGCGAACATCCGCTGCCCGATAGCGAACGGGCGAAGATCGCGCTCTTCTGCAATGTCCGCAAGGAAGCGGTCATCCCCGCGCTCGACGCCAGCAGCATCTACGCCGTCCCCGCCCAATATCATGCAGAGGGGCTGGACGATGAAGTGCTGCGCGCCTTCGGCATCACGCAAGCGCCCAAGCCTTCGCTCGACCGCTGGCTCGACATCATGGACCGCCAGCAGAACCCCGAAGGCGAAGTCACGATCGGCGTCGTCGGCAAATATGTCGGCCTGCCCGACGCCTACAAGTCGCTGCACGAGGCGCTTCACCATGGCGGCTTCGCCAACCGGGTGAAGGTCAACATCAAGTGGATCGACGCCGAACTGTTCGAAAAGGGCGATGACCTCGTCGCCAGCCTGGAGCCGATGCACGGCATCCT
>DATEJA010000124.1:0-2421 GCA_035278405.1 Sphingobium sp.
CCCGGCGATCGCGTCGGTGCCGTAGACCGCCGCCGCGCCTTCCTGGAACACTTCGACGCGCGCCACCGCATCGGGCGGGATAAGGTCGATGCTGGGCGCCGCCGAACCCTGGAAGGCGCCGGAAATGACCTGGAGGATGCCGTTGCCGTGGCGCCGCTTGCCATTGACCAGCACCAGCGTGTGATTGGGGCTGAGGCCGCGCAGGCGGGCGGAAAGCGAGAAGCTGGAAAGGTCGGTGCCCTGCGTCTGCGCGGTGAAGCTGGGGACGATCTGCGTCAGCACCTGGTTCATGTTGGGCTGGCCGACATGGCTGATCACCTCTTCGCCCAGCACCTGGATCGGCGCGGCGCTTTCGGCCGCCTGCATGCCGACCGCGCGGGTGCCGGTGACGATGATCGCGTCGCCTTCGTCGGCTTGCGGCGCGCCCTGCGCGATGGCGGCGGCGGACCAGGACGAAGCCAGGACGAGTGAAAGTCTAAGAGCCGATAGTCGTTTCATCTATTGCCCCCTGTTTTGCATTATCGTGACAGAGGGAGAGACGAAGAGGCGCGGGTGAGCCGCTATTGCAGCGCACAATGGCCGGGTTGAGAAACGTGCAATGCGCTTGCGCATTTTGCATGCGCTGCGGGGTGGCGGGTTTTGGGGCGGGGTTCGTTGAAATCTCGATCGTCATGCTGAAACAAGTTCAGGATGACGATGGAGAGAGAGGCGTCAGGACCCCAGCGCCGCCTGGATCAGGTCGCGGCCTTCCTTGCTGGTCCAGTCCATGGCGCCGACCACGCGGCCGATTTCCTTGCCGTCCCGGTCATAGAGGACGGTGGTGGGCAGCATGCTGGTCGCATAATGGAAGCCGAACTGGTTTTCCGGGTCGATCCAGCCCTTGAGATGGGGCAGCTTGTGCTTCTGGAAGAAGGGCTTGACCACGCCCGCCCCCTGGCTGTCCTGCGATATGGTGAGCACGGCCAGCCCCCTGGGCCCATAGCTCTGCGCCACCGCGTCGAGGGTCGGCATTTCCGCGACGCAGGGCGCGCACCAGGTCGCCCAGAGATTGACCAGCAACGGCTTGCCGGCGAAATCCTTGAGCGTCGCGTCCTGGCCATCGGGCCCCGCAAAGGTGAAGTCGGGCGCGGGGGTACCGGCCTTGGACCGATCGAGCGTGTAGCTGAAGGCCCCGCCCTTGGCGCTGGCGGGCGCGCCCTTCGCCTCGCCGCTGGTCGCGGGCACCTCCGCGCTGCTATTTGCTTGACCTTGCCCCGGCGCCGGTGATTGCCTATCGCACGCGCCAAGGCCAGCCAGCAGGAGCAGTGTCATTACGCAGGGCAACGACGACCGGAATGGGGAAGATCGCATGGGGGACGGCTCCAACAGCATGTGGGGCGGACGCTTCGCAGCGGGCCCGGCTTCGATCATGCGCGAGATAAATGCCTCCATCCCGTTCGACAAGCGATTGTGGAAACAGGACATCGCCGGATCCAAGGCGCATGTCGCGATGCTGGCGAAGCAGGGCATCGTCGCGCAGGAGGATGCGCAGGCGATTTCCGCCGGGCTGGACCAGATCGCTGCCGAATATGAAGCCAGCGGCGTGCCGGTGAATCTGGACCTGGAAGATATCCACATGGTCACGGAGTCGCGCCTCGCCGAACTGATCGGCCCGGCGGCGGGGCGGTTGCATACCGCCCGCTCGCGCAACGACCAGGTGGCGACCGACTTCCGCCTCTGGGTGCGCGACGCGATCGACGAGGTCGAGGCGGGGCTGGGCGCGTTGCAGGCGGCGCTGCTCGCCCGGGCGGAGGAGCATGTTGATACGGTGATGCCGGGCTTCACCCATCTGCAATCCGCGCAGCCGGTGACGCTCGGCCATCACCTGATGGCCTATCATGAGATGATCCGCCGCGACCGCAGCCGCTTTGCCGATGCGCGCGCGCGGATGAACGAATGTCCGCTGGGCGCGGCGGCGCTGGCCGGCACCGGCTTCCCGATCGACCGCCATGCGACGGCGGCGGCGCTGGGCTTCGACAAGCCGACCGACAACAGCCTGGACAGCGTGTCCGACCGCGACTTCGCGCTCGACTATCTGATGGCCGCGACCCAGCTGGCGCTGCACCTGTCGCGCCTGGCCGAGGAGTTCATCATCTGGGCAAGCCAGCCCTTCGGCTTCGTCAAGCTGCCCGACGCCTATTCGACCGGCAGCTCGATCATGCCGCAGAAGCGCAACCCCGACGCCGCCGAGCTGGTGCGCGGCCATGCCGGGCGCGTGATGGGTTGCATGAACGCGCTCTGCGTCACCATGAAGGGCCTGCCGCTCGCCTATTCGAAGGACATGCAGGACGACAAGCCGCCGGTGTTCGAGGCGCATGACCTCATCGGCCTGTCGATCGCGGCGATGACCGGGATGATCGAAACGGTGACCTTCCGCACCGA
>DATEJA010000125.1:0-17490 GCA_035278405.1 Sphingobium sp.
GGCCAGACATTATTGTGGGAGGGCGACAGTTCGACGCTGGTCGCCAATGTCATCGAGGGCACGTTCAAGCTGTCCACCGCCACCGGCGACGGGCGCGAGCAGATTGTCGGCGTCGCCTATCCCGCCGACTTCATCGGCCGCCCGTTCGGGCCGCGCACGCCGCACAGCGTCACCGCGCTGACCGACGCGCGGCTCTGCCTCTATCCGCGCGGGGCGTTCGACGGCTTCGCGCGCGCCCATGCGCCGCTGGAGCATCGGCTGCTCCAGCGCACGCTCGACGATCTCGACCGCAGCCGCGCCTGGATGCTGCTGCTCGGCCGGAAAAGCGCGCGGGCGAAGGTCGCGACCTTCCTGCTCGACATGCGCGACCGGCTGCGCGCCGATGCCGAAGGGGTGATCCAGCTGCCCCTGTCGCGGCAGCAGATCGCCGATATCCTCGGGCTCACCATCGAAACCGTGTCGCGGCAGTTGAGCGAACTCAAGCGGCGTGGGGTGATCGCGCTTGCGGGGCGGCGGGGGGTGCGGATCAGCGATGCGGATCAGCTGGGGAGCATGGCCGAAGGCGAGTGAAGGATCAGTGAAGGATTTCGCGCGGAGGCGCGGAGAAGGGTTCTGCGGGCTCCGCCTGCCCTGTCGGATCGAGCGTGGGACTGGGCCCCGGCCTTCGCCGGGGAACGGGGATGGGGTTAGCTGTCGGCGTCGGGTTGTTGGTCGGGATGGGCTGCTGCGAAGGGGGGGAGGCTGAGCGCCGCCTCGCCGGCCGTGAGGAGGTGGGGCCAGGGGGAGAGGTCGAGGTCGTAGCGGCGCGCATTGTAGAGTTGCGGGACGAGGTAGCAGTCGGCGAGGGTCGGCCGGTCGCCGAAGGCGTAGGCGGCGCCGTGGCGCGCGATCAACGGGTCCAGCGCGTCGAAGCCGGCGGCGATCCAATGGTGGATCCAGCCTTGCAGCTGCGCCTGGCTCGCGCCGAAATCCGCCTTCAATCGGTTGAGCACGCGCAGATTGTTGAGCGGATGGATGTCGCAGCCGATCAGCGCCGCCATCGACCGGACGATCGCCCGTGCCTCCTCATCCTCCGGCAGCAGCGGCGGCGTCGGCCAGGTCGCTTCGATCCATTCGAGGATGGCGGGGCTTTCGATCAGCCGGGTGTCGCCGACCTCCAGCGCGGGGACGAGCCCGTGGGGCGCCAGAGCGAGATAGTGGGGGTCACGCTGGGCGCCGGTGCGCAGGTCGTGGCTGACCTGGGCGAAGGCCACGCCCTTGAGGTTCAGGGCGATGCGGACGCGATAGGCGGCCGACGAGCGCCAATAGCCATGCAGGGTCACCGCCTCGCTCATGCCGGCAGCACCATGGCCCGACATTCGCCAAGGCCGATGGGGACGAAGCCCGGCGCGCTGGCGCGGGCGCGCAGCATGACCTCGTCGCCATCCTCGATGAAGGCGCGCGTTTCGCCGCCGGGGAGCGCGATGGGCTGCTGCCCGCCGCCGGTCAGCTCCAGCATAGATCCGAAGCCCTCGCGCGTCGGGGCGGAAATGGTGCCGGTCCCCAGCAGGTCGCCGGGGTTGAGGTTGCAGCCGTTGGACGCATGATGGGTGACGATCTGCTGGACGGTCCAATACATGTGGGTGGCGGGGCCCTGGCTGAGGCGCATGGGCGGCGTGCCCGCTTCGCGCATGCGAGCGGTCTGGAGCCAGACTTCCAGCGTCAGCGCCAGCGCGCCATGGCCCTGGTCCGCATCCGACAGCAGATAGGGCAGCGGCACGGGGTCGCCCTGCGGCCGCTCCGGCTGGGGCAGGCGGAAGGGGGCCATGGCTTCGGCCGTGACGATCCAGGGCGAGATGGTCGACTGGAAATTCTTCGCGAGGAAGGGGCCGAGCGGCTGATATTCCCAGGCCTGGAAATCGCGCGCCGACCAGTCGTTGAGCAGGCAGAAGCCCGCGACATGATCGGCCGCCCGGTCGATCGGGATCGGCGTGCCGAGATCATTGCCCGGGCCGATCCAGACGCCCAGTTCCAGCTCATAATCGAGCCGCGCGGTGGGGGCGACGACCGGCGCATCGGCATCGGGCGGCTTGCGCTGCCCGGTCGGGCGGCGGACCGGCACGCCCGAAGGCCGGATCGAGGAGGCGCGGCCATGATAGCCGATCGGCACATATTTATAATTGGGCAGCAGCGGATTGTCGGGGCGGAACTGGCGCCCGACATTGTTGGCGTGGTGGATGCCGACATAGAAGTCGCTATAGTCGCCGATGCGCGCGGGCAGCTGCATCGCCGCCTCGCCCGCGCGGTGGAGCAGCGGTTCAGCCGCCGCGCGGTTCGCCTCGTCCGACAGGAGCGCGCTCACCCGCCGGCGCAGGGCGCGCCGCTGCTCGCCGGGCAGCGCCAGCAGCGGATTGAGCAGCGGCGCGGCGGCGGTGTCGCGCCATCCCCCGCCCAGCAGGCCCGTCTCCGCGCAGGCGCGCAGGTCGAGGATATGGTCGCCGATCGCAACGCCGATGCGCGCGTCCTGCCCGCGCGGCGCGAACAGGCCCAAGGGCAGGTTCTGGACGGGAAAATCCGGGTGCCCCTGCGCGCTGTCGACCCAGCTGGTGCGGGCGGGATCATGCGTCTCGTCGGTCTGCCACCAGCTCATCGGCCGCCCTCTTCATGCGGCAACCGCGCCTTGGGGAAGCCGGCCCAGACATGGTCGTAGTCATGCTGCAGCAGCGGGGTCGCGAGCGCCCAGGGGGTGGGCGCGATCGGGTAGCGGCTTTCGAACATGAAGGCCATCATCGCCTCTATCCTGACCGGCGCCAGATCCGCCGCGACCGCCTTGCCATGGCTTTCCAGATCGGGGCCATGGGCCGACATGCCATTGTGCAGCGACGCGCCGCCGGGCAGGAAGCCGCCGGCCTTGGCGTCATATTCACCCTCGATCAGGCCCATGAACTCGCTCATCACATTGCGGTGGAACCAGGGCGGGCGGAAGGTGTCCTCCGCCACCATCCAGCGCGGCGGAAAGATGACGAAGTCGACATTGGCCGTGCCCGACCGGTCGCTGGGCGCGGTCAGCACGGTGAAGATCGACGGGTCGGGATGGTCGTAGCTGACCGTGCCGATCGTGTTGAAGCGGCGCAGATCATAGCGGCAGGGCGCGAGATTGCCGTGCCAGGCGACGACGTCGAAGGGGCTGTGGGCGACCTCCGTCGTCCAGAGCTTGCCCATGAATTTCTGCACGATCTCGCAGGGCTGGTCGACATCCTCATAGGCGGCGGCGGGCGCCTCGAAATCGCGCGTGTTGGCCAGGCCGTTGGCGCCGATCGGCCCCAACTCGGGCAGGCGGAAGGCGGCGCCGTGATTTTCGCAGACATAGCCGCGCGCCGCGCCGTCGAGCAGTTCGACGCGGAAGCGCACGCCGCGCGGGATCAGCGCCATGTCGAGCGGCGCGACCGGCAGCACGCCCATTTCGGTGACGATGCGCAGCGTCCCCTGTTGCGGCAGGATCAGCAGCTCGCCATCGGCGGAAAAGAAGGCGCGGTCGACCATCGATCGGTTCGCGGCATAAAGGTGGATGCCGCAGCCCGTGCCCGCCGCGACATCCCCATTGCCGCCATAGGTGACGAGCCCGTCGACAAAGTCGGTCGGGCCGGCGGGCAGGTCCAGCGGGTCCCAGCGCAGCCGGTTGGGCGACACGACGCCCGGGCCGAAGGGGGCGGCGCGCAGCAGGCTGTCCTTGCCATAGGGGCGGAAGGGCGGATGGTCGGCCGAGGGGCGCATGCGGTAGAGCCAGCTGCGGTGATTGTCCGCGCGCGGCGCGGTGAAGGCGGTGCCCGACAGCTGTTCGGCATAAAGGCCAAAGGGGACATGCTGGGGCGAATTGCGCCCGACCGGCAGCGCGCCGGCGACCGCTTCGGTCGCATGGTGGTTGCCGAAACCGGGCAGCATCGCCGGCGCCGCGTTCATGACGACATCACGCCTCAACGCTGATCACGCCGCGCCGGATCTGGTCCAGCTCGATGCTTTCGAACAAAGCCTGGAAATTGCCATTGCCAAAGCCCTCATTGCCCTTGCGCTGGATGATCTCGAAGAAGATCGGGCCGAACATATTCTCGGTGAAGATCTGCAGCAATATCCCCTCTTCGCCGACATTGCCGTCGATGAGGATGCGGTTCTTCCTCAAGCGCTCCAAATCCTCGCCATGGCCGGGCACGCGGGCGTCGACCAGTTCATAATAGGTTTCGACCGTGTCCTGCAGCCGCACGCCGCGCGCGCGCAATTTTTCCACCGTCTCGTAGATATTGGCGGTGGTCATCGCCAGATGCTGGATCCCCTCGCCATGATATTGGCGGATGAATTCCTCGATCTGGCTGTTGTCGTCCTGGCTTTCGTTCAGGGGGATGCGGATGGCATGGTCGGGCGCGATCATCGCCTGGCTGAAGAGGCCGGTCGCCTGCCCCTTGATGTCGAAGAATTTCTGCTCCTCGAAACCGAAGAGGGTGCGGTAGAACTGGCTCCACACCCGCATCTGCCCGCGCCGGACATTGTGGGTGAGATGATCGAGCAGGTCGAGCCCGACGCCGTTCGCCGCCTCCGCATCGCGCCAGCCGGGGAATTCGGCCCAGTCGGCATAGAGATCCGCGCCATCCTGGATGAAATAGAGATAGGAGCCGCCGATGCCCTGGATGACGTTATCATCCTCCTGCGTCGCCTTGGCGCCATGGTCGATCGCCCAGGCCATCGCGGCCACCGGATCGGCGACGCGGAAGGCCATGGCGCTGGCCGAGGGGCCATGCTGCCCGCGAAAGGCCGCCACCCGCCCGGCATCGTCGCGGTTCAGCATCAGGTTGATGCGGCCCTGCTTGTAGCGGGTGATATTCTTGGTGGGATGCCGGTGCGTCGGCACGAAGCCCAGCTGTTCGAACTGCGCGGCCATGCCGTCGGGATCGGGCGAGGTGAATTCGACGAATTCAAAGCCGTTGAGGCCCAGGGGATTGGCGGCGGTCATGTCACTCACGGCTTGGTCCTCATGTCGGTCCGGGATCGGGCATAGGCTTGCGTGCCCCGGTGGAAGATCCGGTCGTCGGGCAGCAGGTCGGCGGGCTCCAGCTCGCCTTGCCCGCGCAGTTCCTCGTAGAGCGGCGCCAGGTCGGTTTCGACCGTGTCGCGCAGCAGCTGTTCGAAACTGTCGATGACGAAATAGCTCTGTTGATAATCGTCGATGCGGTAGCGGGTGCGCATCAGGCGCTTGAGGTCGAAGCCGATCCGGTTGGGCGAGGGATCGTCGAGCGCGAACAGGGATTCGCCGTGCGAGGAAAGGATGCCCGCGCCATAGAGTTTCAAGTCGCCCTGCTCGCGGATCAGCCCGAATTCGACCGTATACCAGTAGAGCCGCGCCAGATTGGCGATGGCGCCCAGCCCGTCGGCGCGCAGCCCGCCTTCCCCATAGGCCTGCATATAATCGGCGAAGACCGGGTTGGCGAGCAGCGGGACATGGCCGAACACGTCATGGAAGACGTCCGGCTCCTCCAGATAGTCGATCTGATCGGGGCGGCGGATGAAGCGGCCGGCAACGAAGCGGCGGTTGGCGAGATGGTCGAAGAAGACGCGGTCGGGCACCAGGCCGGGCACCGCCACCACCTGCCAGCCGGTCCGCTTCATCAGCCGGTCGGACAGTTCGGAAAAATCGGGGATGCCGGGCCGGGCGATGCGCAGCACGTCCAGCCCGTCCATGAACTCCCGGACGGCGCGGCCGGGCAGCAGCGCCGCCTGGCGTTCGAACAGCCTGTCCCACATCGCATGGTCCTGCGGCGTATAGGCGGCCCAATCCTGCGGGATCGTCCAATCCTCCGCCCCCTGCGCGGGACGTTCCAGACGTGCCTGTGCCATGCGCCGGGTATCGCATGGCGGCGGCGAAAAGGGGTTTCAATCTGGCCGCTTATCGGGCAGATTTTGGCATGATCTGATCAGGAAAGCCGAACAAGTGAAAAATTCCGATCAACTCGATGAAGTCGACCGCAGAATCATATCAGCGTTGCAGCAGGACGCGACGATCAGCCATGCCGACCTCGCCGACCGGGTCGGCGCCTCCACCGCCTCCTGCTGGCGCCGGATCAAGGCGCTGGAGGGGGCCGGCATCTTGACCCGGGCGGTGCGGCTGGTGAACCCGGAAAGGATCGACCGGGGGGTCAATGTCCTCTGCAACATCCGCATGCGCAGCCACGCCCGCGACGCGCGCCAGGCGTTCGAGGATTTCGTCGATACCAGGCCCGAAATCGTCGAATGTTTTTCCATGTCGGGGGAATGGGACTATCTGCTGCGCATCGTCGTGGCGGACGTGGCGGATTATAACGGCTTCCTCATGCACACGCTGCTCGGCCAGCCGATGGTGGAGCATGCCGCCTCGCATTTCGCGCTGTCGATGACGAAATATACGACGGCGCTGCCGGTTTAGCTGTTCGACGTCATCCCAGCGGACGCTGGGGTGACGGGTTGGGCGGGTCGAACCTCACGGATACTCGCCCCCTACCCTGCCTCGCCGGCCGGGAAGGTCAGGACCACGCTCAACCCCGGCCCGGCGTCGCCCAGCACCAGCGCGCCGCCGTGGAGGCGCATCACGGCGGCGGCGAGCGAGAGGCCGAGGCCCGCGCCGGCGATGTGGCGCGATTCATCGAGGCGGGCGAAGCGGCGCAGCGCGGTCAGGCGCTGATCCTCGGGGATGCCCGGGCCATTGTCCGCGACCCGCACGGCGATCGCCCCGGCCTGGCGCGAGGCGGACAGGAGGATGCGGTCGCCGCCATATTTGAGCGCATTGTCGATGAGGTTGGAGAGGACCTGGCCCAGCACTTCGCGGTGCGAATGGACGATGAGGCCCGCGGGCGCGTCCACGCTGATGGTGATGTTGCGCTCTTCGGCGAGGGCGCCATACATGTCCTGGAAATCGTGCAGCAGCGCGGCGACGTCGACGGGCACGAAATGGTCGCGGCCGATCCCCGCCTCCGCCCGGCTGATCAGCAGCGCGGCGTCCAGCATGCGCTGCAGCGCGTCGCTTTCCTCCAGCGCCCGCTCGATCGCGCGGATGCCGGCCTCGTCCCGGCTGTGGCCGAGCGCATTTTCCAGCACCGCGCGCAGGCGGGTCAGCGGCGATCGCAGGTCGTGCGCCAGCCCGTCGGTCACCAGCCGCATCTCGTCGACCAGCCCGGTGATGCGGTCCAGCATCGCGTTGATCGCGCGGCCGAGCGCATCGAACATGTCGCCGCTGCCGGTCAGCAGGATGCGCCGGCCCATGTCGCCGGTGCGGACCGCCGTCGCCGTGTCGATGACCGATCGCAAGCGCCGCTGCATGATCATCACCGACAGCCAGGCCGCGCCCGCCGCCAGCGGCACCGCGATCAGCACCGCGCCGATCAGCGCGGCCTCCAGGAATCCGCCGAAGCGCAGGTCGTTTTCCACGACATGGCCGGTCAGAAGGCGGGTGCCGTCAGGGAAGCGGGTGCTGACGATGCCCATGACCTGCGGGTCGCCATGATTCTGGTCGTTGCGCAGCAGATGCACCAGCCGCCAGCTTTCGAGCGGCCCGACCACGCGCGGCCAGCTGTCGAGATTGCCGGCGATCCGTTCCCCGCCGGGGCCGATCAGCAGGATGATGCTGTTGCCGCCCGGGTCGGTCGCGATCCGCCGCCGCACCGTGGCGCCGGCCGCCTCCACCCCGGCGGCGGCATAAGTGGAGGCGATGTCATCGCGCAGGCCGATCGCCACCTCGCGGCTGGCATGGTCGACCGCCTCGCTGGTGAAGCGGTGCACCGCGCCCAGGGCGACGGCCACGCAGACGATCTGCATGAGGAAGATGAGGGCGGCGAACCGCCAGATGACCGAATGGCGCCAGCGCATCGGGATTGAGGCTCAGCCCTGCTCGCCCAGGCGGTAGCCCGCGCCGCGCACCGTATGGATGAGCGGCGCCTCCCCTTCCTCATCGATCTTGCGGCGCAGGCGGCTGATATGCACGTCGATGACGTTCGTGCCGGGATCGAAATGATAATCCCACACGCCCTCCAGCAGCATGGTGCGGGTGACGACCTCGCCCTTGTGCCGCATGAGATAGTCGAGCAGGCGGAACTCGCGCGGTTGCAGGTCGATCGCGCGGCTGCCGCGCCTGACCTTGCGCGAAAGCAGGTCGACTTCCAGGTCGGCGCAGGAGAGGCGCGTTTCGGCCGCCTTGCCCGGCGTGCCCCGGCGAAGGATGATGCGCAGCCGCGCGAGCAGTTCGGCAAAGGCGAAGGGCTTGGGCAGATAATCGTCCGACCCGCCGGTCAGCCCCTTGATCCGCTCGTCGGCCGAAGCGAGCGCCGACAGGATGATGACCGGGGTTTCGATCCCCGCCGCCCGCAGCGCGGCCAGCACCGCCATGCCATCCATGCCGGGCAGCATGCGGTCGAGGATGATGGCGTCGTGGGTCGCCTCGGTCGCCATGAACAGGCCGTCGCGGCCATTGTCCGCGCGGTCGACGGTGAAGCCCTCCTCGCCCAGCCCCTTGGCGATATAGTCGGCGGTCGTCGCGTCATCCTCGACCAGCAGCACCTTGTAGCTCATGCTCGCCCCACCTTCTTCTCCATCGTCCAGGCCCACGCCTGCGCCTTGGCTTGCGCCTGCGCCTCCTCCGCCGCCGCGCGGGCGGTGCGGCTGGCGGCGCTGGCCCGGCCGCCGCCGACCAGCCGCTGCAGGTCCATCATCGCCCGGCCCAGCGACAGGCCCTGCGGCCCGGCGATGAAGCGCGGCTCCCACACGGGCCCGAACTTCGCCTTATAGGCCCGAAGCCCCTGAAATCCATAGAAGCCGCCACCATGGCGGAACATCAGCGCCCCGGCCTTGACCCAGAGCGAGGAGAGCCGCCGCGCCTCCAGCCCGGCGAGCGGGGCGACGCCCAGGGTGAACCAGCGATAGCCCCGATCCTTGCCCCAGAGCATCAGGCGGCAGAACATGAAGTCCATGACGCCATAGGGCGCGTCGACATCCTGGCGCATCAGGTCGACCGACAATTCATTGCCGTTCGCCGTCGACCAGATATTGGCGAAGGCAACGATCCGCCCGTCCCGCCGCACGACCGCGCAGTCGAACCGCTGCATATAGGCGGGGTCGAAATGGCCGACGCTGAAGGCCAGTTCGCGCCGGCCCTTGGCCGCCAGCCAGCGGTCAGACACGGCCTGGAGTTCGGGCAGCAGCGCGCCGACCTGCGCGGCGGGAACGATCTCGAAGCTCGCCCCCTCGCGCTCGGCGCGGCGCACCGCATGGCGCAGCGGGCGGGCATCGGGCCCTTCCAGCGTGAAACGGGACAGCTCGACCCGCGCTTCCTCGCCATATTTGACGACCGAGAGGCCAAGGTCGATGGCGAAGGGCAGGGAATCGAGGCTCAGCTGATAGATGAGGAGGCGGCCCTGCGCGGCGTCGGCCATCTCGCGGATCTGCCAGAGCAGGTCGGCGCACTCGGCCGGGTCGCCGACCGGGTCGCCCATCACGATCCAGCTATGCCCCTGCACCTGGAACATGAGGAAGGCGTTGCCGGTCGGGGAAAAGAGGAACAGCTTGTCGCCGGTGAGCGCGAGGAAGGCGTCGCTGCGCTGGGCAAGGGCGAGCGCCGGGCGGCTGGGCACGCGCGACACGGCGACGCCCGTCGCGCGCACCGATGCGGGCCGCATCAGCCCCCAGAGCGCCGCGCCGATCACCACCACCCCGCTCGCCAGCGCCGCGCGCAGGAAGCGCGACGCGTCGTGGTGCCGGCCGAACTGCCACCATAGTTCATTCTGATAATCGACATGCTTGTAGGCGAAAAAGCCGATCCAGGTCGAAATGCCGACCGCGATCGCCAGCGCCGCGATCCAGTCGGGCGACAGCGCGGCGGTGGTCAGGCTGGTCTTGCGGTAGAAGGCGCGGCGGCTCCATTGCAGCAGCCCGGCGATGACCAGCAGCACCATCGCCTCCTCATAATCCAGGCCCTTGATGAGGGAGAAGGCCGCGCCCGCCATCAGCAGCAGCCGGGTCAGCCAGAAGGCGCCGTCGAGCCGGCGATACAGGCCCGAGGCGAGCAGGATCAGCAGCGCGCCGATCATGCTGGCGGCGAGGTGAGAGGCTTCGACGAAGGGCATGGGCATGATGCTGCTCACCGCCCGGAAGCGCGCGGGGATGGCGGGCAGCGATCCCGACACCAGCAGCAGCGCGCCGCCCGCCGCGACCAGGGTCGCCAGCATCGCCGGCCCGATCGCGCCGGCAATGACCTCCGCCCCGTTCGCCACGCGCCGCAGCGGCCGCCGCCACAGCACGCCTTCATGCGCGCCGATCAGCAGGATCGCGATCAGCAGGGGGATGAAATAATAGATGACGCGGTAGGCGACCAGCGCCGCGATCAGGCTGGGCCGGTCGACATCGGGCAGCACGGCCAGGATCACCGCTTCGAATATGCCGATGCCGCCCGGCACATGGCTGACCAGCGCGACGATGATGGCGAGCGCATAGCCGAGGAAGAAGGTCGGGAACAGCGCCAGGCTGGCATGGGGCACCAGCACCAGCAGCGCGCCGCTCGCCATCGCCAGGTCGATGCAGGCGATGCCGATCTGCGCGGCGGCCTGGCGCGGCGTGGGCAAGGCGAGCGTCCAGCCGAACAGGCGCAGCGAGCGGCGATAGCGCCCGAGCACGAACAGCAGACCGGCGATGATGAGGATGCCGGCGATGCCCACGATCCGCTCGGCGCCGGGCCCGAAGGACAGGCTGCCGAGCACCAGCGGCACGGGCCGCGCCGCCATCAGCAGCGCCGCCAGGGTAAAGACCCCGCCCCAGAAGGCGAGGCTGGCCGAGGCGATGACGCGCGCGATGTCGCCGGCGGAAAGCCCCGCCGCACGATAGATGCGCAGCCGCGCCGACCCGCCGGTCAGCAGCGAAAGCCCGAGATTGTGGCTCAGCGTATAGCTGCAGAAGGACGCCAGCGCCGCCGTGCGCCAGCCGATCCGCCGGCCGAGGATGCGCAGCGCGACATGGTCGTAGAAGGTGAGCGCGAGATAGCTCAAGACCGTGAGCAGCGCCGAGGCGGCGATCGCCCAGTCGGGGATGGCGTGGAAGGCGGCGCGCACGTCGCGCACCCGCACCGTGCCGACCAGCTCGTGCAGCGCGGCGAAAGCGACGCCCGTCACCAGCAGCAGCGCCAGGATGGCAAGGCCGGTGCGGGCGCGTTGGGAGAGGGTGGTGGCGGGGATCATTGGGGTGAGTCCAGGGGGCGCCGCTCTTGTTCCCCGGCGCAGGCCGGGGTCCAGGCGCGAGGGGGAAGCTGGGCCCCAGCCTGCGCCGGGCAGCAGCGTGGATCGCCGTCGTTATCCCCGCGAAAGCGGGACTGACGGGAGGGGCGGCCGGCCTTCATCGTGCTGCCTCCTCCACCTTGTCATTGCCGCGCTCGGGGGGCGCCATTTCCCACAGCGCGGCGCCCGCCTCGGAGGCGGGGGAAGGGCTGCCGCCCAGGCGCGAGCGTCCGGCATAGTCGGGGGCGCGTAGCGCGCGGTCGATCGCGGCGAGCAGCACACCGCTCGCGGCGTCGGCGTCGTGGCGCAGCGCATGGCCGCCGGGCAGTTCGACCACCGTGGCATTGGCCTGGCGCAGCGAGGGGCAGAGGCTTTCCTCCTCCGCCTCGCCATGGATGCAGAGCAGTGGCACCCAGCTCAGGCGCCGGGCGGCGGTGACCGCGCTTTCCTCCGGCTCCCAGATCGAGAATATCTCCGAGGGCGAGGCGCGCCATTCGCGCGTCGCGCCCGGCACGATCAGGCCGATGAAGGCGATCCGCCGGCGCAGGTCGGCGGGCACATAGGGCAGCGAGGGGGCGATCACGTCCGCGCCGAAGGACTGGCCGAGCAGCAGCAGCCGCGCGCCCGGATCGACCGCCAGCGCGCGGCGCAGGCCGTCGGTGATCATCGCCCCGGTTTCCTCGGGCGAGCGGCGGAAGCGGAAGAAGTTGAGGCTGTTTTCGGTCACCACCGTGACGCCCCGGCGGGTCAGCCGGTCGGCGATGGCGGGCCCCAGCCCGGCGTGGAAGCCCATGTCGCCCGACAGATAGAGCGCGACCGCGCGACGTTGCGGCGCCGCCCGGCCCTTGGCCGCCGGCAGGACATGGAACAGCTCCCCGCCGAAATAGCCGATATGCCACAGGGCGAGCAGGGCGGCCGCGACCAGCGCCGCGAACGAGCAGCCCGGCGCCTTCACGCCGCCCGGCTCCATCCCGGCGGCGGCGCGGGCACGCCATCGGCCGCCTGCACCCGGCCGCTGCGTTCCAGCTTGCCCCAGCCGACCCAGGGGCCCAGGATCGCGTTCCACACCGCGCGGATCACGACGCTGTACATGATCTGGCGATAGACGAAACGCTGCGCGACCAGCAGCAGCGCGGGATAGCGCCGCTCGCGCGGCTCCAGCCGATAGGCGACCCAGCCGCAGAGGATGTCGATCGCGGTGAAGGCCAGCCAATAGACGCCCATGCGCAGCAGGTCGCTCTGCGTCTGGGCCCAGCCATGCTGGTGGACGCGCACCGCCGTGTCGATGGCGCTCGCCACCAGCGCGAGGTCGATGATCGGGGAAATGAGGGCAAAGCCGATCTGGAACAGCCAGGCCTGCGGCAAGCCGACCCAGGCGAGGCCGGCGGGCTGGCCTTCGCGCCACAGGCCGCGATGCTTCCACAGGCATTGCAGCGTGCCATAGGCCCAGCGGAACCGCTGTTTCGACAGGGCGCGGAAGCTTTCGGGCGCCTCGGTCCAGGCCACCGCCTCGGTATCATAGGCGACGCGCCAGCCGGCGCGCTGCACCGCGATGGTAAGGTCCTGGTCCTCGGCCAGCGTGTCGACCGGATAACCGCCGACCGCGTCCAGCGCCGCGCGCCGCCAGGCGCCGACCGCGCCCGGCACGACGGTGATCGCGCCGAAGCGGGCAAGCGCGCGCCGCTCCAGATTCTGCGCCGTCACATATTCGACCGCCTGCCAGCGGGTGACGAGGTTGATGCGGTTGCCGACCATCGCATTGCCCGCGACCGCGCCCAGCGATGCGTCGTCGAACCAGCGGGCGAGGCGCGCGATCGTCAGCGGCTCGAACTGCGTGTCGGCGTCGAGCGCGATGATGATCGGCGCGGTGGCAAGGCCCAGCGCGCGGTTGAGCGCCGCCGCCTTGCCGCCATTGGCCAGCGTCATCAGGCGCACGCGATCGTCGCCGGCAAAGGCGTTGGCGACGATCGCGCTGGTCCCGTCGGTCGACCCGTCGTCGACCACGATCACCTCCAGCGCGACCTGCTCGCTCGCCAGCACGCGGCGCACCGACGTTTCGATCACCTTGGCCTCGTTATAGGCGGGGATGATGACCGACACGAAAGTGCCAGGCGCGATCGCGGGCGGATCGACGCGGTTGCCACGCATCCGGCTGCCCAGCGCCAGCGCCGCCAGCATCACCGCGCGGCCGATGCCGAGCAGGATGACGGCGAAGAACAGCCATTTCAGCAGCAGGACGATGCCGGCCACGACCAGGAAGATGCCGACGTCGATCCGCACCGCCGCCAGATCCGTTCCGGCGACCGGCGGCATCACCTGGGCGGGCGACAGGCCGGCCAGCCGCGACACGGTGACGAACTGGTAGCCGCGCGCCTGCAGCGCCTTGATGATGCGGGGCAGCGCCACCACCGTCTGCGCCCGGTCGCCGCCGCCATCGTGCAGCAGGATGACCTGCGCCGACCGTTCGGGCCCGCTCGCCTCGACCGCCTGGACGGTCCGGTCGACGATCGCGTCGACGCCGGGCCGGCGCCAGTCGCCCGGGTCGGCGTGCAGCCCCACATTCAGATAGCCCGCCTGCTGCGCCGCCAGCGCCGGGCCGATTTCGTCGGCGGTGGTGGGTTCGGCGTCGCCGAAATAGGGCGCGCGGAACAGCCGCATCGCCCGGCCGGTATAGGCTTCCACCAGCCGCTGCGTGCTGTTCAGTTCCAGCGACACGCCCCGTGGCGACAACTGCGCCATATTGGGGTGGGTGTAGCTGTGATTGCCGATCTCGCTGCCCTGGGCGACGATCCGCCGCAGCAAGGCGGGGTGCATCAGCGCATTTTCCCCGACCACGAAGAAGGTCGCGGGCACATGGGCGCGCTGCAGGATGTTGAGGATCGCCGGGGTCCAGGTGCCGTCCGGCCCATCGTCGAAGCTGAGCGCCACCAGGCGCGGATGATAGCCGGTCCGGCGGATGACATAGGGGGTCGGCAGACTGTGGAAATGTTCGTCGACGATCAGCCCGTCGCTCGCGCCCGATCCCAGCCGCACGGTGCGCCGGCCGACGGTCGGCACGTCGTCGATGCGCAATATCTCGCCGCTGCCCTCGACATCGACCGAGTTGAAGCTGGTCAGGCGGCCAAGCCCCTGCACCGCCTGCCTGCGGCCCTGGAGCGCGGACCAGAAGCCGGGGTCCTCCGACCCCATGCGCCACAGCGCGACGCCGCCCGCGCCCGACAGGCGCGCGGCGCGGATCTGGTTCCAGCCGCTCGCCGCGTCGAGGATCCAGACATGATGGACGTCGCCGTCCTGCGCATAGTCGAAGGTCGCGTTGCCGCTGCGCGCGTCGAAGCGGATCGGCGCGCCCGCGTCATGGGCGGACAGCCAGGCATCTTCGATCGACAGCGCCGCCGCGCCCTTCGTGCCCTGGGTCCAGTCATAGGCATAGTTGCCGACCGCGACGATCGCCTTGGCCGGCGGCACCAGCCGCAGCGATTCGCGCAGCCGCTGGACGAACCAGGGCTGCGACGCGATCGGCCCGGGCGTGCCTTCGGCATAATGTTCGTCATAATCCATCAGGAACAGGCGGTCGGCGATGCGGCCATAGGCCTTGAGGTTCCAGGTCGGATCGCCCACCGGGACCGTCAGCGTGACCATCAGGTGGTGCGCGCGCAGCAGCGGCGCCGCCTGCGCCAGGAAGGACAGATAGTCGCGCTGCGCCGAGGCCGGCAGCGCTTCGAGGTCGAACACCACGCCCGCCGCGTGCAGCGACTGGAGCGCGGGCAGCATCTGGGCGATCAGCGCGGTACGGGCGCGCCGGTCGTGCAGCAGCCCCGCCGCGCCGGCGCTGTCCCACAACCCGTTGCGCGCATTTTGCAGCACCGGCAGGACGGCGGGACGGCGGCGGCTGGAGCGCATCATCGACGCGAAGGCAGGGTCGCCCGTCACCTGCAACTGGTGCGACGGGCCGGTGACGTAGAGCAGCGCCGGAGCGACCCAGTCGATCTGCTTCATATGCTCGCGCAGCGACGCGCTGCTGGCATCGTCCCAGGGCACGTAGAAGCCGACATTGACCTGATGCCCCACCCGGGGGCGCGCGCCGCGCGGCAGCCAGCCGGCCAGTTCCTCGCGGATCGAATGGCCAAGGCGTCCCAGCCGCTGGCCGATGCCCTCGGCACGGGGACGTTCCATCTGCAGCGGCATGGCCGGCGGCACCGGCACCTCGACGATCGTCAGGGCGAAGGCGAAAGCCGCGGCCAGGATGGCGATCAGCAACAGCGACAGCGCGGGCAGCGTCAGGCGGCGGCGGCGCCCACTCGCATCGTAGAAGATCGGCCTTTGCATCCATTCATCCGGAAGGTCGGGAGAGGCGGCGCAACAGGGGACACGCCGCCTCTCACTTTTTTGGCCAACAAGGGATGGCCGGCTTCTCCAATAGCCGCTTGCCCCCCACCGGCGAATGAGCGCCACATTACATTTCTTTCATGATGCCGGCCGTAAATCCTCCCCATCAAAGATGGGGAGCGGGACCAGCCAAAGGGTGGTGGAGGGGAAATGCCCAAGTCACGCCCGCCAAGGCGCCACCGCCCGGTCGCATCCATCTTTCACTGCGGTTAACGAACGCAAATAAAAGCCCGCCCCTCTTCCCCAAAGGACTTGGTTCATGCACAAGCCTTTTCACCCCGATCTTGCGATCGGAGAAAATGACCCGAAAATGACAGGACCGCTATTGTTCATGTGACAATCACTGTCACAAAACTGTTGCGATGAGCGCCTAGTGGCCGGCCCCGCAAAACATCCACTCGATGGATCTCAAAAGGGGTTACACATGATTCGCTCTTCCTCCACCCTGCTGCGCGCGTCGCTGCTGCTGGCGTCGGTTTCCGCGCCCGCGCTCGCCAGCGCCGCCGTCGATGAACAGCCGGCCACCGCGCCCGTCGCCCAGGCAGCCGATGCCGGCGCCGCCGACGCCGACAGCGGCCTTTCCACCATCGTCGTCACCGCGACGAAGCGCGAAACCAACCTGCAGGAAACCCCGATTTCCATGGCGGTGATGAGCACGGAGGCGCTGAAGGACCGCCACGTGTCCAGCCTCTATGACCTAGCCGACGGCGCCGTGCCCAGCTTGCGCATCGCCACCTTCGAAGCGCGCCAGTCCGCGCTCACCATCGGCATCCGCGGCATCGTGCCGCTCGACGCCAACCAGCCCGCCCGCGAACAGGGCGTCGGCATCTATGTCGACGGCGTTTACATGGGCCGCCAGCATGGCCTGAACGCCGCGCTGTTCGACGTCGAGCGCGTCGAAGTGCTGAAGGGTCCGCAGGGCACGCTGTTCGGCCGCAACACCGAAGGCGGCGCGCTCAGCATCGTGTCCAAGGCGCCGACCGGCGAATGGGGCGGCCGCGTCGAAGCGGGCGCGGGCAATTATGGCGGCCGCAGCGCCGACGCGCATATCGACCTGCCCAAGATCGCCGGCTTCGCGATCAAGCTCGACGGCGTGTTCCAGCATCAGGACGAAACCACCCAGAACCCGCTCGCGGGCCAGAAGGGCTGGAACTATTACAACCGCAAGGGCGCGCGCGCCGCGGTCCGCTGGCAGCCGACCAGCACCATCACCAACGATTTCGCCTATGACGTGGCGAAGGACGAGAATACGCCCTTCTACAGCCAGCTGCTGAACTACAACCCCAATGGCTGCGTCGCGGGCGCCCAGTCGGCCGTCCCGGCCTGCACCCTGCCCGGCACCGCCTACACCACGCTCAGCGGCACGGTGAAGCCGCTGCTGCCCGGCGTCGTCGTCAACGGCACCAGCCGCATGGGCGTCGCCGACATCGGCGTGCCGCAGCAGGTCAGCGTCGACAAGACGCACGGCTTCACCAACACCTTCAAATGGCACCTGTCGGACGCGTTCGAGCTGCGCTCGATCACCGCATGGCGCGGCGTCGACGCGACCCAGTGGGACAACTCGGGCGGCGCTCACCGCGTTCCGGTCGTCACCCTGACCAGCGCCTGCACCCAGGCCAAGCCCTGCGCGTTCAGCCGCTACAGCCTTGCCGACCTGCGCCAGCGCCAGTTCAGCCAGGAACTCCAGGCGGTCGGCACCATCGGCAGCATCGACTACGTCGCGGGCGGCTTCTACTTCAACGAACATGTCAGCGACGATGCCGCGACGCCCAGCTCGATGGGCGCTGTGGCCATCGTGAACGGAGCGGGTCAGGTCACCGGTGCCAACTATGTCACCATTCCCTTCTGCACA
>DATEJA010000126.1:0-18821 GCA_035278405.1 Sphingobium sp.
GGCACACCCGCCAGCAGGAAGGCCGCGCGCCAGCCATAGGCGTCCGCGACGAGACCGCCGAACGCCATGCCCGCGAGCGCGCCCAGCGGCGCGCCCAGGCCATAGAAGGCGAAGGCGGAGCTTCGCTTTTCCGGCTTGGCATAATCCATGATCAGCGATTGCGCGGCGGGTGTGCAGCCGGCTTCGCCGATGCCCACGCCCACGCGCGCGAGCACCAGTTGCCCGAAATTCTGGGTGACGCCGCACAGCAGGGTGAAGCCGCTCCAGACCACTGCCGACGTGCCGATGATGGCAGGGCGGCTCTTGCGCTCGGCGAGCCAGGCGATCGGCAGGCCCAGGATGGTGTAGAGCAGCGCGAAGGACAGCCCGCTCAGCAACCCGATCTGCCAGTCGGCGATCGCCAGGTCGCGCTTGATCGGCTCGGCCAGGATATGCACCACCTGGCGATCAAGGAAGTTCACCAGATAGATGAGCAGCAGCAGCGTCATCGCATAGCCGCCATAGGCCCCGGTCAGCGGCGCGGGCGCCTGCGCCGTGGGTTCGGCGGTTCCCTCCATCATCTTCATGCCTCATCCTCCCCCTTGTACTTACTCATAAAGACGCCACTGGCCTTCGCCGGTGCGCGACCATCCGCTCGATGCCCAGGTGCCACCGTCGACATGCAGCGTGACCCCGGTCACATAGGCGGCCATATCCGAACAGAGGAACACCGCCGCCGACGCGCAATCGTCGAAATTGCCGGTGCGGCCCATCGGGATGTAGCGGGCCTGCGCCGCCTTGTGCTCCGGCGCGAGCATGGCGGGGGCGAAGCGCACCAGATGTTCGGTCGGCACGATGTCGGGCGCGATGGCATTGACCCTGATGCCATGTTCGGCCAGTTCGACGGCGGCCGTGCGGGTGAAGTTGAGCACGCCCGCCTTGCCCGCCGCATAGACCGAATAGGTCGGCGCGGCCCGCGTCGCTTCGATACTGGCGATGTTCACGATCGCGCCGCCACGCCGCGCCTCGCTCATGATCCGGGCGGCCGCCTGCGTCATCGTGACGACGCTTTTCAGATTGAGGTCGAGATGGCGGTCGATCTGTCGATCGGTCAGTTGCAGCAGCGGCGTGGGCCTGACGCCGCCGACATTGTTGACCAGGATGTCGAGCCGGCCGAAGGCGTCGGCTGCTTTCGCCAGGGCGGCGCGCGCGCCGTCTCGGTCGTTGACGTCGACGGCGAGCACTTCGGCCCGGCGCCCCTTGGCCCGGACCAGTTCGGCGACATGCGCCGCGGCTTGCGCGTCGACATCGAGGATCGCGACGTCAGCCCCGAATTCGGCGAGGCCGATCGCGATGCCGCGTCCGATCCCCGCGCCTCCGCCGGTCACGACCGCCGCCCTGCCGGTGAGCAGGATACGATCGCGGTCCAGCGTCGTGCGGCTGACATCCTCTTGCATGACGATCCTCTCTTATTCTACTTTCAATTCAGGACATGGCGCCTGACCGGGCCGGCCGTCAAGCGCCGGAACAAGCCGCCACCCATCGGGCGAGCAAGAAAAGCGGTCGGCGGGACATTATGAAGGGAGAGGGTGATGAAGAGCATCATGGTGACAGGCGCGACCGGCCTGCTGGGATCGAACATCTGCGAACTGCTGGCGGCGCGGGGTGACCGGGTCAGGGCGCTGGTGCGCCGCGCGGACTCCGAGGATGCGCTCGCCCTGCGCGCAGCCGGGATAGAGGTGGCCGCCGGCGATGTCACCGACATGGCGCAGGTTCGCGCCGCAACCGAGGGGATGGACGGGGTCATCCATGCCGCAGCGGTGCTGGGACGGCCCGGCGTCACGCTGGAGGATTGCTTTGCGGCCAATGTCATGGGTTCGCTCCATGTGCTGACCGCAGCCGCCGCGCTGGGCGGCATCCCGGTCGTGCAGGTGCTCACCTCCACCTTCTTCGATGCGGGCGACGGGCCGATGACGGAGAAGGCACCGCTAGACCTGCTGTTCCGCCACACGGACGTCTATTCGCTGACCAAGCGGCTCGCCTATGTCGAGGGGCTGGCGCGCGTCGGCGAAGGGCAGGACATTCGTTTCGTCTGCCCGGGCGCCATGTATGGCCCGTCGCTGTGCCTGGAAAAGACAGTGTTGCCCAACAGCTTCAATGGCCGCCTGGCCCGGGCGATCCGGGGCGAAATGCCCCCGCAGCTGCCGTTGAAGGTCAGCTATGTCGCGGCGGAGGATTGCGCGCGCGTGTGCATCGCCGCGCTGGATGTCGGGACGAAGGGCGAGCGATACCTGACGCTGGGCCGGGCCGAAGATTCCGCGACCATTGCCGAACATTGCAACCGAGCCTGCGAGATCGCCGGCGTGCCCTATCGGGTGGAGGAGATCTCGCGCGATCGGCTGGATGATCCCGAGGTGATCGCAACCTTCGGCACGACCCTGCCGGCGCTCGCCAAGCGCGCCACCCGGACGGCGGGCGTCGACGACAGCTTCACGCGCCAGCGGCTGGGCGACTGGGCGACGCCGGCGGAAGTGGGCTTCCCCCGGACGATCGAATGGATGCGCGGCAAAGGGGTGATCTGACCGCAGGATGGCGGGCGCTGAAAGGAGCGCCCTGGAATGACAGTCATGTCACTTTACCCGGCGGCAAAGTGACATGGATGTTTGTCCATGGGCCATCAGGGAAAGGGGATGTCCGGCCTTGCCATCGGGTCTGATCGCCGGCGGCGGCCTCTGGTAAAGTGACACGGATGTTTTTTGTGAATCCGCGCCGACAAAGGGGATTCACAGCGACTCGGGCTCTGCTAGAATCCCCTTATGTTCTACCAGCCCGACCTTTTCGAACAGCCCAGGCCGGCGGCGGCGGCGAAGTCGAACCTGCCGGCCCTGGTCGATCGCATCTCGCTCGTCTCGAAGCGGCCCCGCTATGCGCTGCTGGTCCTGAAGCTGATCGCCCAGGGCGCGGGCGCCAGCGGCAGCCTGGGGCCCTATGTGCGAAGCGAGGAGGGCAGGGTGCCGGTGCGCGACTGGCTGTGCGAGGCGCTGGCGCCGCTCGCCCAGCGCGACTGCCGCCGGCTGGCGATGGTCGAAGCGGTCCGCGCCGAGCTGATGGCGAACGCGTCGCGGGGCGACGATCCCGCCGCGCTGGAACGCGCGCTGGAAGAGGAAGTGCGCGCCCGTATCCTGCGATCCGGCCGGACCAGCGTCAGCCGCGCGGTGTCCGATCTGGTGCGCGCCGGGCTGCTGCGCCGTCATTATCAGGGCTATCGGGTCGACCATCATAATCGCGGCGCGCAGCGTGAGGCCGTCTATACGATCATGCCCGAGGTGCGGCGCGCCTTTTCCCGCCACTGAACCGGCGCGCATCGGCGTGCAACACTGGCCTTGACCGGGCGATTGTTGCGATGCAGCATCGATAGCATGGAGACTCCTGCACCCCCTGCCGCGCCGGTCGTCACGCAGAACCCGGACATCCGCTATCTCGGCCGGCTGCTCGGCGACGTGATCCGCGCCTATGGCGGCGATCGCCTCTATCGCCAGACCGAATATATCCGTTCGGCATCGGTCGACCGGGCACGCGGCCTGCATGGCGCCGATGTGGTCGACACGGGGCTGGAAGCGTTGAGCCTGGACGACACGCTGTCCTTCGTGCGCGGATTCATGCTTTTCTCCATGCTCGCCAACCTGGCGGAGGACCGGCAGGGCGTCGCGGCCGATCCCGACGCCGATGTCGCGTCGGCGATCGCGCGGCTGGAGGCTCATGGCATAGACCGGGACGCCGTCGCCGACCTGCTCGCCCACGCGCTGATCGTTCCGGTGCTGACCGCCCATCCCACCGAGGTGCGGCGCAAGAGCATGATCGATCACAAGAATCGCATCGCCGACCTCATGACGCTGAAGGATGGCGGGCGTAGCGAGACGGATGAGGGCGAAAATCTGGACGAGGCGATCTGCCGCCAGATCGCGCTGCTGTGGCAGACGCGGCCGCTGCGCCGGGAAAAGCTGTTCGTGCAGGATGAGATCGACAATGTCCTGACCTATTTCCGCGACATCTTCCTGCCGTTGCTGCCGGCTCTCTACGCGCGGTGGGAACGGGTGCTGGGATCGCGCCCGCCCAGCTTCCTGCGCGTGGGCAACTGGATCGGCGGCGATCGCGACGGCAATCCCTTTGTCCAAGCGCCGCAACTGCGATCCGCCCTGGGGCGGGGCTGCGAAGCGGCGGTCGCTTATTATCTGGAGGCGGTCCATGCGCTGGGCGCGGAACTGTCGCTTTCGACGGAACTGGCCCATGTGCCTGAGGCCGTGCTGGACCTGGCCGAGGCGAGCGGTGACCGCTCGCCCAGCCGGCAGGACGAGCCCTATCGCCGCGCGCTGACCGGCATCTACGCCCGGCTTGCCGCCACCTATCGCGCGCTGGTGGGGAAGGAGCCGCCGCGCCCATCCCGGCTGGAGGGCGCGCCCTATGATAGTCCGGCCGATCTGCGCCGCGACCTTGTCACCGTGGCGCAGGGGCTGGCGAGCGAAGGCGATGGCGCGCTGGCGACCGGCGGGGCGCTCGGCCGGCTGATCCGCGCGGTGGAGACCTTCGGCTTCCATCTCGCCACACTCGACATGCGGCAGAATAGCGACGTGCACAGCCGCGTCGTCGCCGAACTGCTGAAGGTGGCAGGGGTGGAGCCCGACTATGCGGGGCTCGACGAATATGCGCGCATCGCGCTGCTGCGTCGGGAGCTGGCGACCAATCGGCCGCTCGGTACGCGTTTTTCCGAATATTCGGAGGAGACGGCGTCCGAACTGGCGATCGTCCAGGCGGCGGCCGAAGCGCATCGCGTCTACGGCGCCGCCTGCATCACCCATTATATCATCTCCAAGGCGGAAAGCGTTTCGGACCTGCTGGAGGTCAATATCCTGCTCAAGGAAGCGGGGCTGTGGCGCGCCGGCACCAATGGCGCGGGGCCGCAGGCCGCGATCATGGCGGTGCCGCTGTTCGAAACCATCGCCGACCTGGAGGCCGCGCCCAAGATCATGTCCGCCTATTTTGGCCTGCCCGAAATCGCCGGCGTGGTGAAGGAACGCGGGCATCAGGAAGTGATGATCGGTTATTCGGACAGCAACAAGGATGGGGGCTATATCACGTCGACCTGGGGGCTGTATCAGGCGAGCAAGGCGCTGGCCCCGGTCTTTGCCGATGCGGGCACGGCGATGCAGCTGTTCCATGGTCGGGGTGGCGCGGTCGGGCGGGGCGGCGGATCGTCCTTCGCGGCGATCCAGGCGCAGCCCAGGGGCACGGTGCAGGGCCGCATCCGCATTACCGAACAGGGCGAGGTGATCGCCGCCAAGTTCGGTACGCGCGACGTCGCCATGGCCAATCTGGAAGCGATGACCAGCGCGACGCTGCTGGCCTCGCTTGAACCCGAAGGACTTTCCGATCGCGATGCCGCGCGCTTCGCGGCGGCGATGGACCAGCTGTCGAAGACCGCCTTTGCCGCCTATCGCGACCTTGTCTACGGCACCGAGGGGTTCAAGGAATTCTTCCGCCAGCTGACCCCGATCCAGGAGATATCCGGCCTCAAGATCGGATCGCGCCCCGCCAGCCGGACCAAGAGCAACCGGATCGAGGATCTGCGCGCCATTCCCTGGGTGTTCAGCTGGTCGCAGGCGCGCGTGATGTTGCCGGGCTGGTATGGTGTCGGCCATGCGCTCGCCGCGTTCGAGGACAAGGCGTTGCTGGCCGACATGGCGCAAAGCTGGTCCTTCCTTCAATCCGCGCTCGCCAATCTGGAGATGGTGCTGGCCAAATCGGACCTCGCCATCGCCGCCCATTATCTGCCGCTGGTGGAGGATCAGGCGAAGGGCCAGGCGATTTTCGATCGCATCCGCGAGGGCTGGGACCTCACCCATGACGGCCTGCTCGCCGCCACCGGCCAGTCGCGCCTGCTGGAAAAGAACCCCAAGCTCGACAGCTCGATCCGGCTGCGGCTGCCCTATATCGAGCCGCTGAACCTGTTGCAGGTCGAACTGATGAAGCGGCATCGCGGCGGGGAGGACGACCCGCGCATCAAGGAAGGCATTGAATTGTCGATCAACGCGATCGCCACGGCTCTGAGGAACAGTGGTTAGGGCAAGATCAAGTGCGATGCTTGACGCCTGCCTTCGCAGCAACATTATGGAGCGGGGCCGGGCGCGGATCCATGAGCCAGATATGCCAGGAATCCGGGACGGCCGCAGTCCAAGGCCGCCCCGAACCCCGCGAGCCTTCCTTAAAGAAAGGCTCATGAACCGGACATGCCCTGACATTGATGGAGGCGGATGAAGCCCGGATGAACCAGGCTTCTCTCCAGGTTCATTCACAACCAATTCAACCGCGAGACGTTATCGTCGCATGAACGAAGAGTTGAGGAGAAAGGCGATGACGTGGTCCGGAAAAAAACTTCTGGCTGCAGTTGGCCTTGCTGGTGCGTTCGCCTTGGGCGGCTGCGCCTATGACGATGGCTATTATGGCGGCGTGAGCGTCGGCAGCGGTTATTATGGCGGCGGCTATTATGACGATTATTGGGGGCCGAGCTATTACAGGCCGGGCTATTATGGCGGCTGGTATGACGGCTTCTATTATCCGGGCAGCGGCTATTATGTCTATGATCGCGGCGGCAGCCGTCATCGCTGGAACGAAGGCCAGCGCCGTTATTGGGAAGGCCGGCGTGAGACGCGCCGCGACAATGGCGATCGTAACTGGAATGGCACGCAGCGCCAGTGGCAAGGTGATCGTGGCAACTGGCAGGGCGATCGCGGCAACTGGCAGGGCCGCTGGCGCGATCGTGGCGCCAATGCAGCGCCCACCACGCCGCCCATGACGCAGACCCAGCCGGGAACCACCAGCCCGCGCGGCGATTGGGGCACCCGCTCCGATGGCGGACGCTGGCGTGGCGGTGATGGTGGAGGTCGCGGTGACGGGACGAGCCACAGGGACGGATGGCGGAGCTGGCGTCGCTGATGCGGGGTGCGGTTTGCGCGGCGGCGCTGCTCGCCTGTCTTTCGCTCGCGGCCTGTGACGGGCGAGAGGAAAGCGCGATCGACAATCTCGCGAACGGCGCCAACGCCACGCAGGTCGACAATAATTTCCGGGCGGAGGCGCAGGCGGTGCTGGAACCGCTGACGCCGCCGGCCCCCGGCACGCCTGGGGGGCTGCCTGCTTCCGCCGCGCCGCCCGAAGAGGATGCGATCGATCCCAAGAGCCCGCAAGGCGCGGCTCAAGTCGTCCAGGGCTATTATGGCCTGCTGGAGGAAAGACGCTTCGATGACGCGCAGGATATGTGGAACGAGCAGGGCGCGATCGGTTCGGAAGAGGATGACGCTTTTGCCCGCCGCTTCCGCAACTTCAGCGAAATCCATGCCAATGTCGGGGCGCCCGGGCAGATCGAGGGTGCGGCGGGATCGCTCTATGTCGTCGTGCCGGTCCAAGTCTATGGCCGGCTCGCGGCGAATGGCAAGCCCTGGTACAGGCTGCGGCAGGTGACCTTGCGCCGGGCGAACGACGTGCCGGGGTCCATCAAGGCGGATCGTCGCTGGCACATCGAGTCGATCGGGCCTTATGTGGCGCCAGTGGAAGGCGCGGCCGACGCGGATAACGCGGTGGTCGGCAACGATGCTCGCTAGAGCCGGCTGCGCGGGTTGAGTGCTGTTCCCCGGCGGAGGCCGGGGTCCAGTTGAGGGCTGGAACCGGCCCCCGGCCTTCGCCGGGGAGCGATAGGTTTCAGCGATAGGGAGCGAAGTCGAGACAGGCTTCTCGACTTCGCTTGAAGCGGACGGGCAGCGTTTTGCCTCTTACGAAATCGTCGCCTTCAGGATCTTGCCCGGGGTGCGGGGCGGTTCGCCCTTGGGCAGGGCGTCGACATGTTCCATGCCGGACGTGACTTCGCCCCAGACGGTGTACTGGCCGTCGAGGAAGGTCGCATCGTCGAAGCAGATGAAGAACTGGCTGTTCGCGCTGTTCGGATTCGACGCGCGCGCCATGGAACAAACGCCGCGCACGTGCGGTTCCCGGCTGAACTCGGCCTTCAGGTCCGGCAGTTTCGACCCGCCCATGCCGGTGCCGGTCGGATCGCCGCCCTGGGCCATGAAGCCGGGGATGACGCGGTGGAACACGACGCCGTCGTAAAAGCCGTCCTTGGCGAGCGCGGTGATGCGCTCCACATGGCCGGGCGCCAGATCGGGGCGCAGCTTGATGACGACGTCGCCGCCGCTGTCGAGGGTGAGGGTCAGGGTGTCGTCGGCCATGGAAGTCCTCTCTTTCGGACAAGTGGGAATGGATCGCCCTTATAAGCGTTAGGGCCGGGATGGAAGCGCTTCATCAACCGTTGAGGCATTGCATTTATCCCGTTCATCGGCAAAAGCAGCGAAATGTTACAGGAACCGGACAGTAGGGGACGCGATGAGCGAGCGAGCCGATATGGCCGAACCCCGGCCGGACCAGGAATTTGACGCCAACGCCGTCGAACAGGCGGAATCGCGCCATGACGAGGATGATCGGCTGAAGTCCGAATTCGTTTCCGCCGTGCTGGACGCGGTGGAGGACGACGATCGGGAGAGGGCGCGCGAGCTTGTGTCGCCGCTCCACCCGGCGGATATCGCCGACCTTCTGGAACTGACCCCCTCCGACCGGCGCGGCGAGGTGGCGGCCGCGCTCGGCGACCTGGTCGGCGCGGAGGTTTTGTCCGAACTCAACGACTATGTTCGCGACGACCTGCTCGATTCGCTGGAGCCGCAGCAGGTCGCCGACTTCGCCGCCGAACTCGACACCGACGATGCCGTCGCGATCATCGAGGACATGGAGGAGGCCGACCAGCAGGCCGTCCTCGAGGCGCTGGATCCCGAAGATCGCGCCGCGATCGAGAGCGCGCTGTCCTATCCCGAGGAGTCCGCCGGGCGCCTGATGCAACGCGACCTGGTCGCGGTGCCCGAGCATATGACCGTCGGCCAGGTCATCGATTATCTGCGTGATAATCATGACCTTACGACCGACTTCTGGGAAATCTTCGTGGTCGACGAGGCGCACAAGCCGATCGGCACCTGCCAACTGAGCTGGATCCTCACCTGTCCGCGCACGATCGCCATGACCGACCTCATGAAGCGGGAGCAGACATTGATCCCCGTGGACATGGATCAGGAAGAAGTGGCGCTAAGGTTCCAGAAATACGCGCTCATTTCCGCTGCGGTCGTGGACGGCAGCGGCCGGCTGGTCGGCATGATCACGGTCGACGACATCGTCCACATCATTTCGGAAGAAGCGGGCGAGGACATATTGCGCCTGTCGGGTGCCGGCGAAGGCGACATCAACCAGCCGATCCTGGAAACGGTGCGCACGCGCCTGGCATGGCTGGTGGTCAATCTGGGGACGGCGATCCTCGCCGCGTCCGTGGTCGGCCTGTTCCAGGGGACGATATCCCGATATGTGGTGCTGGCGGTGCTGATGCCGATCGTGTCGGGGATGGGCGGCAATGCCGGCACCCAGACCATGGCGGTCGCGGTGCGGGCGCTTGCCACCAACCAGCTGACCAGTTCCAACACGATCCGGCAGATCATCCGCGAATTCCGCATCGCCAGCGCCAACGGCACGGCATTGGGGATATTGATCGGCGTGTCGGTGGGGCTGATCTACGGCAACCACGACCTGGGGCTGGTGATCGCGCTTGCGATGCTGATCAACAATCTGGTGGCCGGGCTGGCCGGCATATTGGTGCCCGTCAGCCTGGATCGACTGAACATCGACCCGGCCGTGTCGTCGGCGGTGTTCGTCACCACGATGACCGACGTGATGGGCTTTTTCTCCTTCCTGGGACTCGCGACCATCTGGGGATTGTGAGCATCTCTTGACGGCGGGGGCGGAGCGCCCATCTTGCTGCCATGCCGCTTCACATGACCAAGATCGCCTTCGGCAGCGAAAGTCCCGCGACCTTGCGGGCCTGGCTGGAGAGCCATGCACCCGAAGCGCGCCTCACCACGCGCTACCTGCCCAAGCGGGTCGGCGAGATGGAGGGCGGATCGCTTTACTGGATCCACCAGCACCGGCTCGTCGGCCGCAGTCCGCTGATCGGCTTCCAGGAAACCGGGCAAGGCCGCTTCTGGATCAGGTTGGAGCCTCGGCTGATTCCGGTGCGAGGCATGCCAAAGAGGGCGCATCAGGGCTGGCGCTATCTGGAGGAGAAGGATGCGCCGCCGGATATGGACGGCGGGGAGGCGGATGATCTGGAGGCGATGCCTGCGGCCATGCTGGGGCAGTTGACGCGGTTGGGATTGTTGTAGGCAGGTTGTTTCGCGGTGAGAAGCTGGGGATCGGTTGAGCGGGCGGGACTGGAGCCCGGCCTTCGCCGGGGAACGACTAGGCCGCCTTGCCCTGGAGCGCCTTCTGCCGGCGCCTTTGAACGGACGATCCTATCCCCATGGCTTCGCGATATTTGGCCACCGTCCGGCGGGCGATGTCCATGCCCTTGGCGCGCAGCAGGTCGACCAGCGTGTCGTCGGACAGGATTGCGTCGGGCGCCTCAGCGGCGATCAGCGCCTTGATGTGGCTCTTCACCGCTTCGGCGGATACGGCGCCTTCGCCATCGGCCGCCGCGACGCCGCTGGTGAAGAAATATTTGAGTTCATAGACGCCGCGCGGGCAGGCGAGATATTTGTTCGAGGTTACGCGGCTGACGGTCGATTCATGCATGTCGATCGCTTCGGCCACGGTCTTGAGCGTCAGCGGCTTCAGATGCGCTACGCCCTTGCGGAAGAAATCCTCCTGGGCGCGGACGATTTCCGTGGCGACCTTGATGATCGTCCTTTGCCGCTGGTCGAGCGCCTTGACCAGCCAGTTGGCGCTGGCGAGACAGTCGGCGAGCCAGGCCTTGGACGCGCGATCCTGGGGGCCGGCGGCCAGTTCGACATAATAGCTGCGGTTGACGAGGACGCGCGGCAGGGTGGCGCTGTTGATCTCGATCGACCAGCCGGTCCGCGTCGGATTGACGAACAGGTCTGGCGTCACCGGCGCGGGCCGATCCGTCGAATAGCGAAGGCCGGGCTTGGGATCGTAGCCGCGCAGTTCGCGGATCATGTCGGCCATGTCTTCTTCATCGACGCCGCAGATGCGGCGCAGTTGGGGCAGCGCGCCCTTGGCGAGGAGATCGAGATTGGCGAGCAGCTTCGCCATGCAGGGATCGTAGCGGTCCGCTTCCTTCGCCTGGAGTGCCAGACATTCGGCGAGGGAACGGGCGCCGACGCCGGTGGGGTCGAAACCGTGAATGACTTCCAGGATAGATTCGACCTGGGAAAAGGGGACGGCGAGGGCGTGGGCGGTTTCCAGGAGATTGGCTTCGAGATAGCCGGCTTCGTCGATCTGGCCGATCAACTGCGTTGCAATAAGCAACTCGATGCCGGAGAGGACGCCGCGGGCCTGGTCCATCAGACGTTCCTGAAGGCCCTGGTCGGGATTGGCGAAACTGTCGAAATCGGGCGCTTCGCCGCTGCCAGCCGCGAGCATGTCGAACCCCGCCGAGCCCACCGCCGCGACCCGGTCCGCCGGGCCGTCATCGATGAAGGTTTCGGAACCATAATCGACGTCGAGCGGCGCGTCCGCCTCGCCCAGGCCCTGGCGCATCAGTTCGTCGGCGCCGCCGGTTTCGGCTGCGAGGACGGGGCGTTCGGGCTGCGCGTCGATACCGTCGGGCAAAGGCGCCGAGGCAGGCGGCTCGCCGGCTTCGAGCAGCGGATTTTTTTCCAGTTCGCTGGCGACGAACGCCTCGATCTCCAGATTGCTGAGCGCCAGCAGCTTGATCGCCTGCTGGAGCTGCGGCGTCATCACCAGCGACTGGCTCTGCCGGATATCGAGGCGAGGGCCGAGCGCCATCAACCAGTCCCCTGCGCGACGATGGGGGGGAGGGGCGGGCGGCCGGTCATGTCAGAGCGAGAAATTCTCGCCAAGATAGAGGCGCCGGACTTCGGCATTGGCGACCAGTTCGGTCGGGCTGCCGGTGAAGAGCACCTGGCCGCCGTAGATGATGCAGGCGCGATCGACGATTTCGAGCGTTTCGCGGACATTATGGTCGGTGATGAGGACGCCGATGCCGCGCGTCTTGAGCTGCTTCACCAGATCGCGAATGTCGGCGATCGACAGCGGGTCGATGCCGGCGAAGGGCTCGTCGAGCAGGACGATGGACGGATTGGCCGCGAGCGCGCGCGCGATTTCGCAGCGGCGACGCTCGCCGCCCGACAGCGCCATGGCGGAGGAGTTGGCGAGGCGGACGAGCCCGAATTCCTCCAGCAGCTGGGCCAGCCGCGCTTCGCGCGCCGCCTTGTCCGGTTCGGCCAGTTCCAGCACCGCGCTGATATTCTGCGCAACGGTGAGGCCCCGGAAGATGGAGGTTTCCTGCGGCAGATAGCCCAGGCCCAATATCGCGCGGCGATACATGGGAAGGCCGGTGATGTCCTGCCCGTCGAGGATGATGCGGCCATGGTCGGGGCGAACCAGGCCCATGACCGAATAGAAGCAGGTCGTCTTGCCCGCGCCGTTGGGGCCGAGCAGGCCGACCACTTCGCCTTTGCCCACGGTCAGCGACACGTCGGTCAGAACCGGCCGCTTGTCATAGCTTTTCGCGATCGAGATGACGGACAGTCCTTCGCCCAGTTCCTGCGGCGGAACGGGAGCCGCAACGGCCGGCCTGTCCTGTAGTGTCACGTCGTCCATCACTTGTCCTTGCTGCCGCCTGGTTGAACGCAGGTAAAAGACGGCGCCTGCTGCGGCAATTGGCAAGCTTTGTGCATGGGATCGCCGCCGGAGCAAGGGGAAAATGGCGCGGCCGTGCGCTTAACGCCGTCAAATGGCTGATCGGGCTTGACTTGGCCCGTCGGGGTCGTTCGAAGGAAGCCGCGCGAGCGGGATCGCAGCTGTTCGGCTATGCCGGCGCAGTCAGTGGTTGCGCCGGACGAATTCTATACTGTAATGAAGAATTGGATAGCCACGGAGAGGCGGAAGGATGAGGATGGAAGATCATGGTTCGGCCGAGGCGCTGACCCGATCATTGGAAGCTCTGCCGCTGTCCGCGCTGATCGAGCAGGCGGAAGCGATGACGATCGCGTCCTTCGGCGCCACCGTCACCTATTCGCGCAAGGTCTTCATTCCGCTGACGCATCTGTGCCGTGACGTCTGCCATTATTGCACCTTCGCCAAGGCGCCGCGCCATGCGGGCGCGCCTTATCTGTCGATCGACCAGGTGCTGGAGATCGCGCGGGCCGGCGAGGCGGCGGGCTGTCGCGAGGCGCTGTTCACGCTGGGCGACCGGCCGGAGGACCGCTATGCCGTGGCGCGCGGGGCGTTGCAGGGCATGGGCCATGACTCCACGCTGTCCTACCTGAAGGAAGCGGCGGCGGCGGTATTGGCCGAGACAAGCCTGCTGCCCCACCTCAACCCCGGCATCATGGACGATGACGCGCTGGCGATGCTCCGTCCGGTTGCGGCGTCGATGGGCCTGATGCTGGAAAGCACGTCGGAGCGCCTGTGCGCCAAGGGCGGGCCGCATCATGGATCGCCCGACAAGCAGCCCGCCGTGCGGCTGGCGGCGATCGAGGCGGCGGGACGGGCGCGGGTGCCCTTCACCACCGGCCTGCTGATCGGCATCGGCGAGACGCGGCAGGAGCGTGTCGAGGCGCTGCTGGCGATCCGCGATGCCCAGGCGCGGCATGGGCATATCCAGGAAGTCATCATCCAGAATTTCCGCGCCAAGCCGGGCACCCGGATGGCGGAGCATGAAGAGCCGGCGCTGGAGGAGCATTTGTGGACGGTCGCGGCGGCGCGGCTGATCCTGGGCCCGGCGATGACGATCCAGGCGCCGCCCAACCTCCAGCCGGACGGGCTGGCCGCGCTGATGCGGGCGGGGGTCAATGATTGGGGCGGGGTATCGCCGGTGACGCCCGACCATGTGAACCCGGAAGCGCCTTGGCCGCACCTGATGGCGCTGGCCGCCGCGACGGCGGAGGCGGGCCGCACCCTGACCGAGCGGCTGGCGGTGGGGCCGGCCTACGCCGGGGAGCCCGAGCGCTGGCTGGAACCCGTAATCGCCCTGAAGGTACGCCGCGCCGTGGATGCGCGCGGCCTGCCCATCGTCGAACCCTGGCGCGCGGGCACCGGCGAGGCGCCGCCCAGGCTGCCGGTCGGCGGGCGCACGCTGATGGGCGCGCGGATCGAGTCGATCATCGGCAAGGCGGGCGATGGCCAGGGGCTGGACGAGGCGGAGATCGTCACCCTGTTCGAGGCGACCGGGCCCGATGTCGGGCGGGTGATGGAAGCCGCCGACGCGATGCGGGCAGAGGTGAATGGCGATGCCGTCACCTATGTGGTCAACCGCAACATCAACTATACGAACATCTGCTCCTATCGCTGCGGCTTCTGCGCCTTTTCCAAGGGCACGGCCAAGGCGCTGCGCGGGCCCGCCTATCGGCTGGACCTGGAAGAGGTCGGCCGCCGCGCGGCGGAAGCCTGGGAACGGGGCGCGACCGAGGTCTGCCTGCAGGGCGGCATCCATCCCGATTATGACGGCAACACCTATCTGGCGATCGTCCGCGCGGTGCGCGACGCGGCGCCGGACATTCATGTCCATGCCTTCTCGCCGCTGGAGATCAGCCATGGCGCGACGACGCTGGGCATGGAACTGGAGCCCTATCTGGCGATGCTGAAGGAGGCAGGCCTGTCCACCCTGCCCGGCACGGCGGCGGAGATATTGCATGACGAGGTGCGCGGCATCATCTGTCCCGACAAGCTGACGACGCGGCAATGGCTGGACGTCATGCGGGCGGCGCACCGCGTGGGGTTGAAGAGCACGGCGACGATCATGTTCGGCCATGTCGATGCCTATCGCCACTGGGCCCGGCATCTGGCGCTGGTGCGCGAGTTGCAGCAGGAAAGCGGCGGCTTCACCGAATTCGTGCCGCTGCCCTTCGTCCATATGGAAGCGCCGATCTGGCGGAAAGGCAAGGCGCGGTCCGGCCCCAGCTTCCGCGAGGCGATATTGATGCAGGCAGTGGGGCGCATCGCGCTGCACGGCGCCATTCCCAACATCCAGGCAAGCTGGGTGAAGCTGGGCGAGGAGGGCGTGCTAGCCGCGCTGAAGGCGGGGGGCAACGACCTGGGAGGCGTGTTGATGGACGAAAGCATCACCCGCGCGGCGGGTGGCGAGAATGGCCAATGTTTCGATGTCGAGCGGATGCGCCGCACCGCCGCGCTGGCCGGCCGCCATGCGCGGCAGCGCACGACGCTGTACGGCATGGCGAAGGAAGAGGTTGCGGCCTGATGTACGGGTTGCTGAAGGGCCTGACGGTGGTCGAGGGCGCGGCGTTCATCGCCGGGCCGTCCTGTGGCCTGCACATGGCGCAGATGGGCGCGACCGTGATCCGCTTCGACCAGATCGGCGGCGGTCCGGACAGCGCGCGCTGGCCGATCGGACCCAAGGGGCAGAGCCTTTATTGGGAGGGACTGAACAAGGGCAAGAAGTCGCTCGCCATCGACCTTGGCCGGCCCGAGGGGCGCGAACTGGCGCAGCGGGTGGCGACGAGCGGCGATGGGCTGTTCGTCACCAATTTCCCGGTGCAGGGTTTCCTGTCCTATGAGAAATTGTCGGCGCTGCGGGGCGACCTGGTCTGCCTGCGCGTCATGGGCTGGGCGGACGGCACCCCGGCCGTCGACTACACGATCAACGCCAGCGTCGGCGTGCCCTATCTGACCGGCCATCCCGACGATGCGCGGCCCGTGAACCATGTGCTGCCCGCCTGGGATTTGCTGGCCGGGGCCTATGGCGCCTTTGCGCTGCTGGCGGCGGAGCGCGACCGGCAGGCGAGCGGCAAGGGCCGCGAAGTGCGGCTGGCGCTGTCGGACCTGGCGGCCGCGACGATGGGCAATCTGGGCAATGTCGCCGAAGTGCTGCTGTCCGGGCAGGACCGGGGGCGGAGCGGCAATAATCTGTTCGGCGCGTTCGGCCGCGATTTCGCGACGGCGGACGGGCAGCGGGTGATGATCGTCGCGATCACGCCGCGCCAGTGGACGGGCCTCATCAAGGCGCTGGGGCTGGCGGATGCCATTGCCGCGCTGGAGAGCGAACTGGGCGTCGATTTCGCCAGGGACGAGGGCGCGCGCTTCGTGCATCGCGGCCGGGTCGATGCGCTGATCGAAGGCGCGATCGGGGAGCGGCCGCTGAGCGCCTGCGCCGAACTGTTCGACAGCACCGGCTGCACCTGGTCGATCTATCGCACTCTGTCGGAATCGCTGGCCCACGAGCCGCGCCTGTTCGGCGAAAATCCGATCTTCGGCAAGGTCACCCATGCGGGCGGCGACAGCTATCCGACGCCGGGCGCGGCGGCGCGGCTGCCCGATGACGAGCGCGGCGCGCCCGCCGCCAGCCCGCGCATCGGCCAGCATAGCGACGAGATCCTTGCCGAATTGCTGGGCCTGTCGAGCGGCGAGATCGGCAAGCTGCATGATGAAGGGATTGTCGCATGAGCAGCCTTGATCCGGCGGCGCTGGAGGATTGGAAGGGCGCGGTCGGGCGCACCGAAACGCGGCACGAGTTGCTGGAGTTTGAAAGCCTGCGCCGCTACGCGCTGGCGGTGGGCGCGGACCCGGCGATCGAGACGCATCTGCCGCCGCTGGCGCACTGGGCCTTTTTCCTGCCGCAGCCGCAGGATGGCGAGATTGGCGAGGACGGCCATCCCAGGCGTGGCGGCTTCCTGCCCGCCATCACCTTGCCGCGCCGCATGTTCGCGGCGGCGGACATCCGGTTCGAAGCGCCGCTGGTCCTGGGCGGCGACGCGCAGATGGTGAGCAGCATCGCCGAGGTCACGCACAAGAGTGGCAAGTCGGGCGATCTGGTCTTCGTCGAGGTCGACCGCGTCATCAGCCAGGGCAGCGTGGTGCGCGTGCGCGAGCGGCAAAGCTATGTCTATCGCGACATGGGCGACCCCGCGCCGATGCCGGTGCCGGCGCAAACCGCGCCCGAAGGCGAGCTGTGGCACCCCGGCCCGGTCAACCTGTTCCGCTTTTCCGCCGTGACCTTCAACAGTCACCGCATCCATTATGACCTGCCCTATACGATGGAGCAGGAGGGCTATCCCGCGCTGGTGGTGCATGGGCCGTTTACGGCCGCGAAGCTCGCCGGCTTTGCCGGGCGCGATGGGGCGCTCGAACGCTTTTCCTTCCGCGCGCAATCGCCTCTGTTCCTCGGCCAGCCGATCCGGTTGCAGAAGGGGGACGGCGAAGTGCGCGCCATGCGCTGCGACGGCGCGACAGCCATGACTGCGAAAGTGAGCTATAGATGACGGCCTTACGTATCCGATCCTTGCTGTTCGTGCCGGGCGATCGGCCCGAACGCATGCGCAAGGCCCTGGGGGTGGGCGCCGACGCGCTGATCCTGGACCTGGAGGATTCGGTGGCGCTGGAAGGCAAGCCCGGCGCGCGCGCCGAGGTGGCCGCTTTCCTGGAGGAGGCGCGCGGGACCGCGGCGGCGCTGTTCGTGCGGATCAATCCGCTCGACGGCGGCCTTGCCGACGCTGATCTGGATGCGGTGATGCCCGCGCGGCCGAGCGGCATCATGCTGCCTAAGGCGGAAGGGGCGGGCTCGATCAGCGATCTGGACGCGCGGATGCGGGATCGGGGGGACAGAGCCGGGCTGATCCTGCCGATCGCGACCGAAACGCCCAGGGCGCTTTTCCGCCTGGGCGAATATGCCGATGTGCGGGATCGGCTGGCGGGGCTGACCTGGGGGGCGGAGGATCTGCCGGCGGCGGTCGGCGCGCTGAGCGCCCGCCATGCCGACGGCAGCTATACCCCGCCCTATGAGGTTGCCCGCGCGCTGACGCTGTTCGCCGCGAGCGCGGCCGAGGTCGCGCCGATCGAGACGGTCTATCCCGCGATCCGCGACCTGGAAGGCCTGGCGGCCTATGCGGCGCGGGGCGCGCGCGACGGCTTCCAGGGCATGATGGCGGTGCATCCCGATCAGGTGCCGGTGATCAATGCCGCCTTCACGCCGTCGGAGGAAGACGTGGCGAAGGCGCGCGCGGTGGTGGAGGCCTTCGCAGCCAATCCGGGCGCGGGCGTGCTGACGCTGGACGGCAAGATGATCGATCGGCCCCACCTCAAAAAGGCGGAGGCGCTGCTGGCGCGGCTGTAGACGAGGGGGCCCTGGCGGCGGATAAGGGCGGGATGATCGTGCCCGAGATCGCGCCGGACGCCGCGAGCGTCGCGCGTCATTATGATGAACTGGACCTCGCCTATCGCCGCTTGTGGGGCGAGCATGTCCATCATGGCTATTGGCGCACCGGCCGGGAGACGCCCGAGCAAGCCGTGCGGGCGCTGATCGCGCTGGTGGAGGAGCGGCTGGGGCTGGAGGATGGGCAGGCGGTCTGCGACATCGGTTGCGGCTATGGCGGGACCGCCGCCGAACTGCTGACGCGGCATCGGCTATCGATAATCGGGCTCACATTGTCGGCGGCGCAGCAGCGGATCGGCGCGGCGCGGGGCGGCGGTTTTGCCTGCCTGCGCCGGGACTGGCTGGACAATGGGCTGGAGACGGCCTCCTTCGACCGCGCCTATGCGATCGAGAGCAGCGAGCATATGGTCGACAAGGTGCGCTTCTTCAGCGAGGCGCGGCGGATATTGCGGCCGGGCGGGCGGCTCGTCGTCTGCGCCTGGCTGGAAGGCGCGGCGGTCCCGCCCTGGCAGGTCCGGCATCTGTTGCTGCCGATCTGCCGGGAAGGGCGGCTCCCCAGTATGGGCAGCCGGGCCGATTATGAGCAACTGGCCGGCGCAGCAGGCTTCCGGCTGAT